>JAGNIJ010000049.1 GCA_018001225.1 Kiritimatiellia bacterium
CGTTGGATAGCCCATAGAGAGCTCCTTTCTGTAACCTAGTATATATACTAGGTCCTGAATACCAAGAGAAAAAAGCTCGTTCTCTTCAGGCCATGTCGCGGACTAGTAAAGGGCCAAACACGAGGGGCCGCGGGATTCCGATCCCGCGGCCCGCTTGTTTCTGTAGCTCCGCCGCTCCGCCGGCGGAGGGGAAGGATTCGGGCGGCGGAGCGCCGAAACTAAAAAAAGATTGCCTGCCGAGGGGAATATCGCCAGTAATAACCGGACACGGAGAAGACGCCATGATCTTCAACAAGACCTTCGAGTGCATGGATCGCGCGGCGCTGCGGAACCTCCAGGGCGAGCGCCTGCGCGACGCCGTGAAGCGCGCCTACGAGAACGTCCCGTTCTACAGGGCCCGGCTGGACGCCCACGGGGTGAAGCCGTCCGACATCCGCGGCCTGGACGATATCGTCAAGCTCCCCTTCACGACGAAGGAGGACTTCCGGGACACGTATCCCTTCGGCCTCTTCGCCGTGCCGCTGAAGGACATCGTGCGCGTCCATGCCTCGTCCGGGACCACCGGCAAGCCGACCGTCGTCGGCTACACGAAGGAGGACATCGAGCTCTGGGCCGAGACCGTCGCCCGCACGCTGGGGTGCGGCGGGGGCACGGCGGACGACATCCTGCAGGTCGCCTACGGCTACGGCCTGTTCACCGGCGGGCTGGGCCTTCACTACGGCGGCGAGAAGCTCGGCGCCATGGTCATCCCGATGTCCGGCGGAAACACGAAGAAGCAGATCATGCTCATGCAGGACTTCGGCACGACGCTGCTCGCGTGCACGCCGTCCTACTCCCTCCAGGTGGCCGAGGAGGCCGCCGCGGACGACATCGATCTCAAGGCCCTCAAGCTGCGCGTCGGCTATTTCGGCGCGGAGCCCTGGACCGAGGCCATGCGCGCGAAGATCGAGGAGCGGCTCCCCGTCAAGGCCATCGACATTTACGGGTTGAGCGAGGTCATCGGCCCCGGCGTCGCGAGCGAGTGCCTGGAGCAGCACGGGCTGCACGTGTTCGAGGACCATTACTTCCCGGAGATCATCAACCCGGCGACCGGCGAGCCCGTGGCGGCCGGCCAGAAGGGCGAGCTGGTCTACACGTGCCTGACGAAGCGCTCCACGCCGCTGCTCCGCTACCGGACGCGCGACATCTCCAGCCTGGACGAGACGCCGTGCCCGTGCGGGCGCACGAGCCGGCGCATGGCACGGATCACGGGCCGCACGGACGACATGCTGATCATCCGCGGCGTCAACGTGTTCCCGTCGCAGATCGAGACCGTGCTGATGAAGGTCGAGGGCATCGAGCCGCACTACGTGATCGTCGTGGACAAGACGGGGGCGCTGGACGAGCTGGAGATCAAGGTCGAGGTGTCCGAGCAGTTGTTTTCCGACGAGATCCGGAAGCTCGAGGAGCTGCGGGCGCGGATCTTCGAGGAGATGCGCAGCGTGTTGAGCTTGAGCGCGAAGATCACGCTGGTCGAGCCGAAGACCATCGAGCGCACGCTGGGCAAGGCGAAGCGGGTGATTGACAAGCGAGAGGTGAAGTAGGGGCTTGTGGTGGCGGCTCTACGAGCCGCTGGCGTTTCGTAGAAACGCCGCTACAACGGCGGGAAAACGAGGAGATCAGGATGAAAGTCAAGCAACTGTCCATTTTCATGGAGAACCGGGCCGGCCGGCTGGCCGAAATCATGCAGTCGTTGGGCGACGCCGGGATCAACATCCGGGCGCTGTCCCTCGCGGACACTTCGGACTTCGGCATCCTTCGCCTGATCGTCAGCCAGGTGGACAAGGCGATGGACGTCCTGCGCGCCGCCGGGCATACCGTTTCCCTGACGGAAGTGGTCGCCGTCGAGGTGCCGGACCGGCCGGGCGGGCTCGCCAGCGTGCTGACACCCCTGCGCCAGGCCGGCGTGAACGTCGAGTACATGTACGCCTTCGTGGAGAAGGCGACGGACAAGGCCGTCGTCATCTTCCGGTTCGAGGACATCGAGGCCGCCCTGAAGGTGCTGGCGAAGGCCGGCATCTCCGTCCTGCCCGCGGAGACGGTGTACAGCTTGTGAGTAGTGAATGGAGAATAGTGGTTTCCTGAACCCTGAACCCTGAACCCTGAACCCCTCCGCCCCCTCCATGATACCTTCCGCCATCTGGGATCCCGAATTCGAATGCATGCATGTCGACGCCCTGCGCGAGCTCCAGTTGGAGCGCCTGCGCAAGGTCGTCCGGCGCGTCTGGAACCACGTGCCGTACTACCGGCAGAAGATGCAGGTCGTCGGCGTGACGCCGTCGGACATCAAGACGCTCGAGGACATCCGCAAGCTGCCCTTCACGACGAAGGACGACTTGCGCCTGTGTTTCCCCTACGAGGCCTTCGCCGTGCCGCTGGACAAGGTGGTGCGCATTCACGCCTCGTCCGGCACGACGGGCAAGTCCACCGTGGTCGGTTATACCCGCCGGGACCTGGAGACGTGGAGCAACGTGGTCGCGCGGTTCCTTGTGGCCGGTGGCCTGACCTCGAAGGATGTCGTGCACATCGCGTTCTCCTACGGCCTGTTCACCGGCGGCTTCGGCCTGCACTACGGCGCGGAGCGGGTCGGCGCCTCGGTGATCCCCGTCGCGGCGGGCCGCAGCGAACGGCAGATACAGATCATGAAGGACTTCGGCTCCACGGCGCTGGTGTGCACGCCGTCCTACGCGGTCTATCTTGGCGAGATCATGCACGGCATGGGCGTGAAGCCGTCGGACCTCAAGCTGCGCGTCGGGTTCTTCGGCGCGGAGGCCTGGTCCAACCGGATGCGCGAAGAAATCCAGACCAAGCTGGGGCTTTTCGCCACGGACAACTACGGCTTGAGCGAAATCATCGGCCCCGGCGTCGCGGGCGAGTGCGTCCACCAGAACGGCATGCACATCTCCGAGGATCACTTCTACCCGGAGCGCATCGATCCCGACACGTGCGAGCCCGTGGACCCGGGCCGGCGCGGCGAACTGGTACTCACGACGCTGACCAAGGAGGCCATCCCGCTGATCCGCTACCGGACGCGCGACATCTGCACGCTGATGCCGGGGGCGTGCCCGTGCGGCCGCACCGGCGCGCGCATGTCGAAGATCACGGGGCGTTCGGACGACATGCTCATCATCCGCGGCGCGAACGTCTATCCTTCCCAGGTCGAGGAAGTCCTGCTCGACGTCAAGGGCACGCTGCCGCATTACCAGCTCGTGATCTCCCGCGAGGGCGCGCTGGACCGGCTGGAGGTCCGCGTGGAGGTCTCGGAGGAGTTCTTTGCCGACGAGATGAAGAAGCTCCACGAACTCGACCGCCAGATCGAGCACAAGCTGGAGAACGTGCTCGGCATCCGGGCCAGCGTCAAGCTGGTCGAACCCCGCACCATCGAGCGCTCCGAGGGCAAGGCCAAGCGCGTCCTGGACCTGCGGCCGAAGGAGTGACGCTGTCTCTTCCGCCTACGGAGCGGCGGAACCGCAGGGTTGTAGCTCCGGCGCTCTGCCGCCGGAGATTCACGCCTTATCGAACAATAGGATGGAAACCGGCCCCGCCTTCCTGTTATAAGAAACGCTTTAATCGGCCGGGGACCTGACGCGTGACCATTCGTTCGATCATACTGGGCCTGCTGGGGGTGGCGTTCGTCTGCTCCTACACCTACTTCAATGATCACGTCATGCGCCAGACGTTCTTCGTGGGCAACAACATGCCCATCTCGGTGTACGGGTTGCTGGTCGTTTTCCTCCTCTTCGTTTACCCCCTGCTGAAGAAAATCAGCCGGCGCCTGTCCTTGAGCCGGCGCGAGATCGTGGTGATCCTGGTCATGACGCTGGCCTCCTGCGCCATCCCGGGCTCGAACCTCCTGCGGTTGTTTACCCAGACCCTGGTGCTGCCGCACCGGTTTGCCCGGACGGAGCCCGGGTGGGAGAAGCAGAAGGTCCTGGATTACACGCCGCCGGGCATGCTCGTGAACGTGAGCGAGGACGAGGAGCGCGTGCTGAACGGCTTCGTCCGCGGGTTGAGCATCGCCAACGAGTCCATCCCCGTCCGCGCGGTGCCCTGGAAGGCCTGGGCCCGGCCGATCGCCTGGTGGCTGCCGATCATCCTCTCGCTCTGGGTGGCGATGATCGCGCTCTCGGTCGTCGTGCACCGGCAGTGGGTGGCCCACGAGCACCTGCCGTACCCGATCGTCACCTTCACGGAATCCCTGCTGCCCGGGGAGGACGGGCAGCGCAGCCCGATTTTCCGGAACAAGATATTCTGGATCGGCGCGCTCATCCCCTTCCTGATCCACACGTACAACTACCTCGTCGTGTGGTTCCCGGACCAGATGCTGGGCAAGCTGCCGGTCGGGGTGAATTTCCAGCCCCTGGTGGAACTTTTTCCCACCTTCAAGAAGGGCGGCGGGGAGGAACTGCTCGGCTTCTGGCAGTTGTATTTCTCGGTGATGGCCATCGCCTACTTCCTGCCGAAGGACGTTTCGCTCTCGCTCGGGCTGGGCCCCTTTTTCTGGAGCGTCGTCGCGGGCGTGATGACCAGCTACGGCATCGCGACGACGGGCTGGCAGGGGATTTGGCCCTTCGGGATCCAGCGCGAGGGCATGGTCGTGATGGGCTCCTACTTCGCCATGCTGCTCGTGATCCTCTACACCGGCCGGCAGTACTACCGCGCCGTTTTCGCGCGGGCGCTCGGCCTGCGCACGCGGGACCCGGTGGAGCCGGCCCTGGCCTGGGGCGCGCGGGTGTTCCTGGCGGCGGTGCTCCTGTTCGTGGCGTACACGGCCGTCGTCGCGAAGCTGGACTGGCCGCTGGCGCTTCTCTTCGGCCTCGGCATCATCGGGGTGTACCTGGTGATGAGTCGCATGATCGCCGAGACCGGCCTGTTCTTCATCGTCACCTACGGCACGCCGGCGACGATCCTGTGGGCCCTGCTCGGGGCGCGGGCGCTGGGCCCGCAGATCCTGCTGATCATGTTCATGTTGAGCCTGATCCTCTTCTACGACACCCGCGAGGCGCTGATGCCGTACATCGTCAACAGCCTCAAGTTGAGCGAGGACTGCCGGGTGAAGATCGGCCGCGCCGCGGCGCTCATGACCCTGGCCGTGCTGGTCGGGCTGGCCGTGGGCATCCCGGTGACCCTCTACTTCCAGTACAACCGCGGCATCGACGTGGCCGCGTGGCAGAACCAGCAGCCCAAGGTGCCGTACACCGAGGTCATCGGGGTGATGCAGCGCCTCGAGGCGCAGGGCCAGCTCGAGGAGGCCGGCACGCTGACGGGGCTGAAGCGGTTCGCCTGGATGGGCCCGCACAAGCTGGCGCTGACGACCTTCGGGATCGGCGCGGCGCTGGTGCTCGTCTTCTCCGCCCTGCGCCTGCGCTTCGCCGGCTGGCCGCTCCACCCGGTGATGTTCCTGGTCTGGTCCACGTACTCGGGCCGGTGCTTCGCCCAGTCGTTCCTCGTGGGCTGGTTCATCAAGTCCGCCGTCATGAAGTACGGCGGCGCGTCGATTTACCAGAAGTTGAAGCCCGTCCTGTTCGGCGTCATCGCGGGCGAGATGCTCGGAGGGATGATCCCGATGGTGGTCAGCCTGGTGTACTACCTGGTCACCGGCGACAAGCCGAAGCCGTTTTTGATCATGCCGGGGTAAAAAAACAGATGCCCCTACGCGAAATGAAACAGATCGATGTCCAGAAGCAGCCGGTCTTGAGCTTCGCGCGCACCTTCGGGATCGCCCTGCGCGGGGTGCAGTACCGGTTGTTCCGGGCGCTGGTGACCGTCGCGGTCATCGCGGTCGCCATGGCGTTCCTGATGAACATCTTGAGCGAAAGCCTGTTCAAGCGCGTCGTCGCCGTTGCGGTCCGCGACGAGATCCGCGCCATGCGGCAGGCCGATCACTGGATCGCCCGGCTGTCCGTCCCGCAGACGGCCGAGGAGGTCCTCGGAGCGCTCGCCGCCGCGGAGCCGGGCTCCCCGGCGGCCCGCGAGCTGTCCACCTTCGGCGGCCTGGACGAGGCCGCCCTGAAGCAGGCCTCCGAACTCGCGGGCCGGGCGCAGGACTACCTCAAGTTTTTCAATGACATCAATTACGGCCGCCGCCGGGTGCTGATCGGCAACGCGGCCGGCGTGGGGATCTTCGAGCGGCTGCAGGATGGCGCGGCCCAGGACCGTTTTTTCGAGGGCCTGGCGCAGATGCGGGCGGTGCGGTTCATCGCGACGCCCGACGAATTCCGGGAGTTCCTCCGCGCGTGGCCGGGCCTGCATTCCATGGTCTCTGTCGTACGCGAGGGGCAGGCGCGGGCCATCGCGCAACTCCAGGGCGCGCTGGGCGAGCGTACCGTCATGGAACGGTTGGCCGAGGCCGAGGGTCCGTTTGGCGAGGCCGTCCGGCAGGCGGGGTTCGTCCTCGAGCCGGACGAGGCCGCGTCGCTGGCCCGGCAGATCCGCCTGGCGCAGGACCGGCACTTCATTGAGGACAGCCTCAACGTCCCCGACGTGCGCAAGGCCGTGGCCGCCCGCAAGGACGTGCTGCCCGGCGACGTGAGCCTGGACATGATCTGGGCCCTGCTGGGCGAGGCCGAAACGGCCGGGTGGTACCAGGGCCTGCTGGCCGAGCACGCGTCCCCGCCGGCCGGCCTGGACGCCGCGCGGCTCCACGAGGCGGCGCGCGCCCGCGCGAGGTCGAAGCTGATGGTCCGGGCGGAGTTGATCACGATGGGCACCGGCGGCGGGTTCATGAACATCGGGCCGCGCATGACGTGGCTCGCGTTCGTGTCCATGCTGGTCTGCACCGTGGGCATCGCCAACGCCATGCTGATGAGCGTCACCGAGCGTTTCCGCGAGATCGCCACGCTCAAGTGCCTCGGCGCGCTGGACGGGTTCATCATGACCGTGTTCCTGATCGAGGCGGCGATCCTCGGCCTGGTCGGCGGGATCGCGGGCACGCTGATCGGCCTCGTGCTGGGCCTCGGCCGGATGCTGGCGGTCTTCCAGAACCTGCTGATCGAGCTGTTCCCGGGCGGCCTGCTGCTGCAGGCCGCGGGCATCTCCGTCGTCACGGGCATCGCGCTGGCGGCCGTCGCGGCGGCCTACCCGTCCCTGCGCGCCGCGCGCCTGGCCCCCATGGAGGCGATGAGGATCGAGTAATCATGCGAGCGCAATGGACACATCTCCGGCGGCGGAGCGCCGGAGCTACAAGGCTTTGTAGTTCCGCCGCTCTGCGGCGGAAGGAATGAAGAAGTGATTCTGTAGTTCCGCCGCTCTGCGGCGGAAGTTAAAAAGTCATGGCAAAGAAAGAACAGACCGGATCGCCGGACGCCGCCGAAAAACGGGTGATCATCCGCACGATCGGGATGAAGAAGCTGTACCGGAAGAAGGACCAGGTCACCGCGGCGCTGCGCGGGGTGGACGTGGAAATCTATACCGGCGAGTTCATCTCGGTCATGGGCCCGTCCGGCTCCGGCAAGAGCACGTTCTTCAACATGATCGGCGCGCTGGACAGCCCGAGCGAGGGCCGCGTGTTCATCGACGAGGTGGACGTGGCCCAACTCACCGCCGAGGAGCTGGCGTTCCTGCGCTGCCGGAAGATCGGCTACATCTTCCAGAGCTACAACCTGATCAAGTACATGACCGCGCTGGAGAACGTGACCACGCCGATGGCCTTCGGCGGAGTGCCGGACGACGACGCCCGCAAGCGGGGCATGGAGATCCTCGGGCTCGTCGGGTTGCGCGAGCGGTGGTTCCACCGGCCCATCGAGATGTCCGGCGGCCAGCAGCAGCGCGTCGCCATCGCGCGGGCGCTGGCCAACCAGCCGGCGATCCTGCTCTGCGACGAGCCGACGGCGAACCTCGACCACCACACGGGCCAGGAAATCCTCGATATTCTGCAGAAGCTGAACAAGGAGCACGGCGTGACGATCATCTGCGCGACGCACGACCACCGGATGATGAACGTCTGCGACCGGCTGATGTGGATCCGCGACGGCAGCATCGAGCGCATCGCGCGGCGCGACGAGGTGCACGTGGAGCTGGCGGGAATAGACTGATCATGAGCAGGGGGACGGCATATCGTTTTGAGTGCGCGGGCAAGCGAAGCGCGACCGCGCTTTGCTTGCTGGCTGCCGCGTTCCTGTCGGCGGGAGCCCGGGCCGCCTCGCCCGAGTTCCTGGCCGACTGCCAGGCCCTGACGAAGCACCCGCACCGGCTGACAGGTTCGGAGGAATACGCCGACGCGGCGCGCCACGTGGAGCGGCAGCTGCGCGAGGCGGGCGTTACGAACGTGCTGGTCCAGGCCTTCCCGACGGTGCAGAACGCGGTCCGCCGGTGCGAGGCGGTCGCGGCGGACGGCCGGACGTTCCCGCTGATGCCGGTCCGGCCGAACGGCGTCGTCCCGCCCGCCACGCCGCCCGCCGGGGTGAGCGGGAAGATCCTTCACCTCGGCGCCGGGCGGCCGGAGGATTTCGACCGCGAGGACCCGCGCGGCCGGATCGTGGTGATGAACTACAACGCCGAGGACCGCTGGCTCAAGGCGTTCCGGCTCGGCGCGCGGGCCGTGATCTTCACCCGGGGCGGCGAGCCAGCGGATTCGTTTCATTTCCACTACGTCCGCGCGAACGCCAACCTGCCGCGCTTCTACTACGACGGGCCGGCCGCCGACCTCGCGGAAGGGTTGGAGCTCACGATCCACAGCGAGGTGACCTGGGCGCGGGCCGCCGGGCGCAACGTGTTCGGGTTCATCCCCGGCCGGGCCCCGCTTTTCGACCTCGGCAAGGAGGAGGTCCTGGTCATCGCGGCGCCGCTTGACACGTACGGCGAGGTGCCGCAGCGCACGCCCGGCGCCCAACCGGCGGCCAACGCGGCGGCCCTGCTGAAGCTGGCCGGCATGCTGGCGAAGGCCCCGCCGCGGCGGCACGTCCTGCTGGCCTTCTTCGACGGGCACGGGCGCAATCACGCGGGCGCCGCGGCGTTCTACCAGGCGCTCGAAACCAAGGCCCGCCGCGCGACGATCGAGGACCGGATGGACGCCTGGCGGGAGGAGTCCGGGTTCCTGGCGGAGACGGAAAAACTGGCCGCGCAGTCCAATCCGTTCGTCGGGCGCTCCTCGGAGGCGGGCCGCGAATTGCTGATGCGCATGCGGAACAAGGCCGCCGACCGCGCCTACGAGATCCGCGGGCAACTGATGGACCTGCGCGAGGCGCGGTCGAAGGAGGAGAAAGACTCGCCGGCCTACGAGGAGTTGCTGGAGCGGGAGGGCCGGCTGGACGAAGTGTACGACCGCTGGAACCAGCTCCGCCGCAAGCTGGGGAAGGGCGGGGCGGACGCCGCCGGGAGCGCGGAGTTCGAGGCCGCGCTGGCCGACGTGCGGCGGGATATTGCGCTGCGCCGCGCGGAACTGGTCGAGGAGGAGCAGATGTTGCGCTCCTCGGCCGCGGTGAAGGCGCTGCTCGGCGACCGCTGGATCACCCTGCACGCGACGATGATGCTGGGCGACCGCACGCCGACGTGGGGCGTGATCGTCGGCGGCAACTCGGAGGTCCGGTCCACCCAGGACCTGCCCGGCCTCTACGGCCGCGTCCAGCGCACGTTCTTCCAGGCCTGGCGCTCGCTCGGCGGCCGCCGGGGCGGGGCCTCGCATTTCGAGCCCACCTCGGTCGACGGCTCGCTGCGCGACGTGCGCCTGCTCTGGGCCGCGCCCATCCTGATCCACGGCGGCGAGATGGCCGGCCGGCATGGGATCTACAACATCGTTCTCGGCACGCTGCACGAGACCCTGCCGCGCCTGGGCACGCCGGACGACACGCTCGACCGGCTGGACCTGGACGTCATCGAGCGGAACACGGAAGAGGCCGCCCTGCTCCTGGCGGCCGTGGGCAGCCTCGAGGGCGCGAGCGGCGAGGTCGAGGCCGTCGCCGACCAGCGCGGGCTCTCCCTGCGCCGGGCGATCATGGCGGACAACGACTACCTCGTCGGCGGGTTCTCCGGCGGTCGGGCGCAGGGGGCGCTGGTGATGGGCCGGCACCGCGGCAGTTCAATCCCCAACCGCCCGATCCCCGGCGCGGTGGTCCAGGTCTCCCTCGTGGATCCGTGGAACAGCGTCTACTGGCGGCACAGCAAGGCGCCGGGCTTCGAGCCGTTCACCGTGGTCATGACCGACCAGAACGGGGCCTACTCTCTGAACGCCCTGCCGACGCAAGACCCCGTGCCTATCGGCTTCGCGGCCGCCTTCGACGAGCGCGGGCGCGTGACGCAGGTCACGGACATGGCCTCCCGCAAGACGGTCCGGCAGCGCCTGAACATGTTCCGGTGCGTGGGCGGGGTGATGGTGCTGCCGCCGATGCACTGGACGCAGAAGACCGTATTCATGAATTCACGGGCCAATGCGCCGCTGGCCCAGCCGACCGCCGCGGATTCGTACGGCGAGACGACCGACGGCGTGGCGTACTGGTACGGCGAGGAGAAGCTGCCCGGCATCAAGGCCTTCGGCCGGGACGCCCTCGTCGCGTTGAACAACGCCGAGGCGGACGGGCAGAAACCCGATCCCTACGGGCGCGGCTGGCCCATGTCCACCGACTGGCTCACCGTGCGCCACGCGGAGGGTTCGGCCTGGGACCTCTGGCGGCTCAACGAGGCGCGCCTTTCCATCCTGCGCAGCCGCGACATCCTCAACAGCGCCCTCGAGGAGGCGCATGGCCGGGTGCGCGACCTGCTGGACGAGGCCGGGGCCAGCGCCTCGCTCGTGCGCGGCGAGGCGCTCTGCGCCTCCGCGTTCGAAGCAGCGCGGCCGGTCTACACGCAGGTGCGGGAAAGCATGGACGACCTGGTCAAGGCGGTGCTGGTCCTCCTGGCGCTGTGCATCCCGTTCGCGTTCGCCCTGGAGCGGCTGCTGATCGGCGCCACGATCATCTTCCGGCAGGTCGCCTGGTTCGCCGGCTTCTTCATCGCCACGTTCCTGCTGCTCTACTTCTCGCACCCGGCCTTCGCCATCGCGCAGACGCCGATCATCATCTTCCTCGGCTTCGCCGTCGTGGTCCTCTCCGGGTTGGTGATCGTCATCATCATGCAGAAGTTCCAGGTCGAGCTGAAGCTCCTCCAGGGCATGACCTCGACGGTGCACGCGGCGGACATCTCGCGGTTCAGCACGGTCATGGCAGCCATGGCGATGGGCATCTCCACCATGCGCCGCCGGCCGCTGCGCACTACGCTGACGGCGGTGACGATCATTCTGCTGACCTTCACCATCCTGGGATTCGCCTCGTTCGACACGCAGCGCGGGATCGTGAAACTCTTCGTCGCGCCCGCGCCGCCGTACACGGGCGTCATGCTGAACAACCCGACCTGGGGCTCGTTCAACCCCGAATTCGTGGACCTGGTGCAGAGCCGCTGGAGCCGCGAGTTCAACGTGGGCCTGCGGTACTGGATCTGCCCGGAGTTCAAGGACGACCCGGACTTCGTCATCGCGCTGGAGGACGGCTCGAAGCCCGTATCGCTCAAGGCCGTGCTCGGGATCTCCGCGGAGGAGATCGCCGCGCGGCCGGACCTGCAGAAGCTCTTCGGGCTGAACGATCCCGCGGACATCGACCGCATGGTCCTGATGACCGAGGCCGTGGCCGCGCTCCTCGGCGTCCGGCCGGGCGCCCGCGTGTGCCTCAAGGGCGGGACGTTCGAGGTGGGGCCGCTGTTGAGCGCGGCGGACCTCTCCGCGGCTCGCGACATGGAGGGCAGCAGCATCCTGCCCGTGGACTTCGCCACGATGAAACTCGCCAGCGCCGGGACGGCGGAGGTCTCCGAGGACGTCCTCGACGAGCAGGCGAAGTGGACCAGCCTGCCGGTGGACTCCGTGGTCATCACGTCCACCGAGTCCTCGCGCCGTTTCGGCGGCAAACCGCACCTGGTCCACTTCTACACGAAGGATGCCGAGGAGGCGTCCGGGATCGCCGAGGAGTTGGCCCGCATGCTGGACCGACACCCGGTGATGGCCACACGGATGGACGGCGTGTACCGGCACGTCCAGGGCACGGTCGTCGCGGCCAGCGGGGTGGGGGACCTGTTCTTCCCGATCCTGCTCGGCGGCCTGGTGATCTTCGGCACCATGCTCGGCTCCGTCGCGGACCGCGAGAAGGAGATCTACACCTTCAGCGCGCTGGGCCTCGCGCCGCCGCACGTCGCCAGCCTGTTCTTCGCCGAGGCCATGGTCTACTCGGTCATCGGCGGCCTGGGCGGGTACCTGATCGCGCAGGGCACGCTCAAGATCCTCACCGTCGCCGCGGAATTCGGCCTGGTGCGGGTGCCCGAGATGAACTATTCCTCCACGAACGCGATCGTCACGATCCTCATCGTCATGGCCACGGTGCTCGTCTCCGCGATCTACCCGGCGATCACGGCCTCGAAGAGCGCGAACCCGGGGTTGATGCGGCTGTGGAAGCTGCCGGCGCCGGAGGGCGACGTCTTCAACATCATCTTCCCGTTCACCGTGTCCGCCTACGACCTGACGGGCGTGGTCAGCTTCCTCAAGGAGCACTTCGACAACTTCGGCGACGTCGGGCTGGGCAGCTTCATGGCGCGGGGTACGGAACTTCGCGCCCTCGGCGACGGGCAACTCGGGCTGTCGGCGCAACTGGCCCTCGCGCCGTTCGACCTCGGCGTGACGCAGCTCTTCGAACTGCGGAGCGCGCCGAGCGAGATCAAGGGCATTGACGAGGTCAACATCCGGCTGACCCGTCGCTCCGGCCAGCCGAAGGACTGGGAGCGGCTCAACCGGGTGCTGCTCGACGACCTGCGGACGCAGTTCCTGCTCTGGCGCTCGCTGCCGCAGGAGACCATGGAGCAATACCGCCGGCGGACCCTGGCGGCGATGAACACGGAGGGCGAGCGTCCCGCGAGCCGGAGTCTCGAACCAACGGGCGAGGATTCATAATGGCCCCGCGCATAGACAAAGAACTCGAGGAATTCCGGCAGATCATGGAGGTGCCCTCCTCGTTCCAGGAGGGCTTCAACTGGACCAGCCTGCTGGGTGCGATCTTCGTGGCGCTGCTGATGGTGCCCGGCGCCATCTACATGGGCCTGCTCGCCGGCGTGGAGAACATCGGCGCCGCGTCGCAGTGGGTGACGGTGATCCTTTTCATCGAGGTCGCCAAGCGCGCGCAGAAGACGCTCAACCGCGCGGAGGTGTTCGTCCTGTTCTTCATGGCCGCCGCGGCGCTCGGCATGCCGTTCTCCGGCCTGATATGGAACCAGTTCTTCGCGCGCAGCGATGCCGCCATCGCGGCGGGCATCGCCGAGCAGTTGCCCCGCTGGTTCGCGCCGCCGGCGGGGTCCGAGTCGTACGCCCTGCGGACCTTCATGCACAAGGACTGGCTGCCGGTGATCGGCATGGTGATCTTCGGGATGTTCTTCGGCCAGCTCTCGAACATGGTCCTCGGCTACGGGCTCTTCCGGATCGCCAGCGACATCGAGCGCCTGCCGTTCCCGATGGCCCCGATCGGGGCGCAGGGCGTGATGGCCCTGGCCGAGGACTCCGACGAAAAGGGCGCGAAGGACGGCGAGAACCGCTGGCGCTGGCGGGTCTTCTCCATCGGCGGCGCGCTCGGCCTGACCTTCGGCACGCTCTACCTGCTGCTCCCGACGCTCACCGGCGCGCTGACGGGCAACCCGATACAGATCTTCCCGATCCCGTTCAGCGACTTCACCCCGCGCACGGGCGAGTACCTGCCCGCGGTGGCCACGGGCCTGTCGTGGGACTTCGGCAACATCATCTTCGGCATGGTCCTGCCGTTCTTCGCCATGGTCGGCAGCTTCGTCGGACTGGTTGCGACCTTCATCCTCAACCCCATCCTCCACGGGCTCGGCGTGCTGCGCAACTGGGTGCCGGGCGACTCGACCATCGGCACGCTCTACAAGAACAACATCGACTTTTTCTTCAGCTTCAACATCGGCCTGGCCATCGCGATCGCGCTGGCGGGCTTCTACCAGGTCATTCGCAGCTTCAAGGGGCGCCAGAAGGTCTCCGCCGGCGAGCCGATCCGCACGGCGCCGGCCGGGCGCGGCGACATCCGGCCCGCGCTCGTGGTCGTGGTCTATTTCCTCGTGACGATCACCTACATCCTCGTCTCCGGGTGGATGGTCGACTGGCACCGCGGGATCATGATCGTGCTCGTGTTCCTGGGCTTCATCTACACGCCGATCATCAGCTACGTCACCGCGCGCCTCGAGGGCATGGTGGGGCAGGTGGTCGAGGTGCCGTACATCCGCGAGGCGGCGCTGATCTTGAGCGGGTACCGAGGGGTCGCGGTCTGGTTCCTGCCCATCCCGATGGCCAACTACGGGCAGATGGCGGTGTTCTACCGGCAGTGCGAGCTGACCGGCACGCGCTTCCCGAGCATCTGGAAGACGCAGGTCGTCCTGTTCCCGATCATCCTGATCAGCTCCATCTTCTTCATGAACTTCATCTGGAGCCTCAACGAGGTGCCGTCCGCCGTCTATCCCTACGCGGAGATGATGTGGAAATTGAACGCCGAGAACGCCTGCATCATGTTCTCCTCCACGCTCGGCGAGTACTCGATTTTCGAGGAGGCCTTCAACGTGCTCTACATCGCCGTCGGCGCGGTGTTCGGCGTGGTCCTCTTCGGGGCCATGAACACGCTGGGCGCGCCGATCATGCTGACCTACGGGGTCGTGCGCGGGCTGGGCGGGGTGATGCCGCACTGGGTGATCCCGCAGTTCATCGGCGCGCTGATCGGCCGGTACTATTTCCAGAAACGGCTGGGCCTGCGCTGGCGCCAGTACATCCCGATCGTCAGCGCCGGGTTCGCCTGCGGCATGGGCCTGGTGACCACCGTGGGCGTGGGGATCACGTTCTTGAGCAAGGCGAGCATACCGCTGCCGTTTTGAGGCGAAAGATGAACAGAAGAGTCAACTTCCAACAACCAACGTCCAACTCCCAACTTCCAACGATTGGACGTTGGACGTTGAATGTTGGACGTTGGACGTTCAGATCGGTTTCCCATGCCTGACCCCCTCATAGAAATCCGCTCCGTCAACAAGGTCTTCGACCTCGGCAAGATCAAGGTCCATGCCCTCAAGGACATGAACCTGGACATCTTCCGGGGCGAGTATCTCTCCATCATGGGCCCGTCCGGGTCCGGCAAGAGCACGCTGTTCAACATGATCGGCGCGCTGGACCGCCCGACGTCCGGCACGGTGACGATCGCGGGCGTGGACCTGGCCTCGCTGGGCAGCCGCGAGTTGGCCTTCTTCCGCGGCAAGCACATCGGCTACGTATTCCAGACCTTCAACCTCCTGCCGGCCTACAGCGCGCTGGACAACGTCGCCCTGCCCCTCGTGTTCAACGGGGCGGACCAGGAGCGGGCGCAGTCGCGCGCGAAGGAAATCCTCGAGCGCGTCGGGCTGGGCCACCGGCTCACGCACCGGCCGGACGAGCTTTCCGGCGGCCAGCAGCAGCGCGTCGCCATCGCCCGCGCCCTCGCGAACGAGCCGGCGATCGTCCTCGCCGACGAGCCCACGGGCAACCTGGACCTGCACACCGGCGAGGAGATCATCCAGCTCTTGAGCGAGTTGAGCCGGCAGATGGGCGTGACGGTCATCTCCGCCACGCACGACCACAAGATGCTCGCCACCTCCGACCGCATTCTTTGGATCAAGGACGGCCGCCAGGACCGCCTCGAGCGCCGCGAGGCTCTGAACATCCGCGTCGGCGCGGTGAAGTAAGATCATAGGAGTGCGCGGGTGATGAGCGGGCTGCGCCAACTGGCTGCGGGTCTCTGCTGGGCCGCCTTGCACGGTGTTGGAGGGGTGTACGCCGAGCTTCCGGGGAGCCATTTTTTCCGCGGCAGCTCGTCCACGGGCACCGTGCTGGGCGCGCCGGACGCGAGCCGGGTTCCTGTTTGGGCCGGCGTGCCCATGGGGACCGATGTCCTCGTACGCCTGGAGTGGACCGAGGCCCTGCCTTGCACCGGGGAGTGGTCCGTGGTGGCCCTGGCCCCCGTCTCCAATGAATGGCGTGAGGTGGACTATATTCTCCCCGTTGCGCCGCCGGCCGGCGTGCTGTGGTCGAACTCTTTCGAGGAGGCGGGATGGACCCAGGCGTGGCAGGTGCTTCCGGAGAAGGACTGGGGATGGGCGAACCTGTCTCGGACGACCGCGCCGGGCGAACCTTTCGAAACGTTCCTGCGAGCCGTCTATCCCTCCAATTCGTGCAGCCCGGCGTCCAGCGCCGATTACGGGACGCCCGAGGGGGGCGGGCAGTTCCTCGCCCCGGCGGGGCTCTCGCCCGCGGATGCGCTCCATCTCCGCTACTACGTGCGTTTCCATACCAACTTCAACTTCGTCAAGGGCGGCAAATTGCCGGGCCTGGTCGGCGGAACCAGCCATTTCAGCGGCGGCGCGATCCCGGACGGGACCAACGGCTTCTCGGTCCGGTACATGTGGCGGACGGACGGCGACGGCGAGATCTACGCCTATCTTCCCACGAGCGATGTCTACGGCACGGAAATCGGTCGCGGCCTCTGGCGCTTTCAGCCCGGGGTCTGGCACTGCCTCGAACAGCGGGTCGTCCTCAATACCCCGGGCGTCGCCGACGGGCGGATCGTGGTCTGGGTGGATGGACGGATGCTCATGGACGAGCGTTCGGTCCTTTTCCGAACCGCCGATTCCCTGGTCCTCCGCGGCATCTTCTTCTCCACCTTTTTCGGCGGCGGCGATCCGTCGTGGTCCTCGCCGTTCGACACCTATGCGGACTTCGCCGGCTTCGCCCTTTCCTCCTCGTACATCGGGCCATGAAGTGGGGGCGTGCGGGACGGGAGTTGACAATCAATATTTACTTATGGTTGACAATTAGCAGAAGCGCGAGGTTGGCCATCTCATGAAGATCCTCCTGTCTATCGTATTCGCTCTCACGGTTCAGGGCGGTTACGCCGGACTGCTGGCCGATATCCCGCCTGCGCAGCAGGTCGCACTGCCCGGCGTATGGACGCCGAACCCGGAAGAGACCGGGAAGGCGCTGCGCGCCGCGCAGGCCTTCCTCGAGAACCCCGGGGAGCAGCCCGCCTGGACTCAACGACAGATCGCGGACATCCTCGCGCACGCGCCGGGCTACCGGGTGCAGTTCATCGGCGTCGAGGAGGAGGGCCGTCTGTTGATCCGCTGCAACTTCTTCCCGGCGTCGCGCGAGGGCGCGGAGGACCGGTTCCCGCAGTGGCGCAAGGAGGTCATCGAGGTCCTGGATGGCGGATTCTGGTTCTGGCAAATCGACTACGATGTCGAAACCGGCGCCTGCCGCGGGCTGTCCATCAACGGCGAGGCATAAACGGGGGGGAGACATCCATGGCGCGCGCACTACGAAGGTTCGTGAAGGTTTCGGCCGTGCTGGTCGTCGTCTTGGTTGCCGTCGGGCTCTTTCTGCCGCGCGAATACGAGGTGTCGCGCTCCATCCTGATCCAGGCGCACCCGATCAAGATCTTCACCCGAGTGGGCCGGCTGGAGGAGTGGCCGGCCTGGAATCCCTGGCAGGACGGCGCGGATCCGACCTATGCCGTCACGCTGGGCGAACGGACATCGGGCGTCGGGGCGTCACAGACATGGACGTCCCGGCACGGGGCCGGGGAAGTCCGCTTCACGCGCACGGTGCCGACGAAAGGGATCGAGTACGACTTCCGCTTTCACGACACCTGGTTTGCCCGGGCGGCCCTGGTGTTCACGCAGGCCGAGGACGGAATCCTGGTCACGTGGAGACTGCGCGGCCGGGTTGAGAAGCCCGTGATCGGAGGCTACGTGGCCCGGTTGATGGATCCCATGATCGGCGGCATGTTGGAGTACGGGTTGAAGCGGTTGAAGAAGGCGGTGGACGAGGATCCGCGGGAAATCATCTTCGACGACGAACCGGACCCGCCCGCGGCCCCATGAGAGCGCATATCCTCCAACACGTGCCGTTCGAGGGTCCGGGACACATCGCGGCCTGGCTGGAGGCGCGGAGCGCGGAAGTCGGGTTCACCCGCTTTTTCGAGGACCCGGCGCTGCCGCCGCCCGCCGGGCTGGCCCTGGTCGTCGCGATGGGCGGGCCAATGAGCGTCAACGACGAGGCCGCGTTCCCATGGCTTCGCGCCGAGAAGCAGTTCATCCGGCGCGCGGCCGAGGACGGGATCGCGGTGCTTGGAATATGCCTGGGGGCGCAGCTTATCGCGAACGCCTTCGGGGCCCGGGTGTACCCGAATGCCGAAAAGGAAATCGGCTGGTTCGAGATCGAGGCGGCGGCCCCGTCCGGGGAGGGCTTCCGGTTCCCGCCCCGCTGCATGGCGTTTCATTGGCACGGCGAGACGTTCGACCTGCCGGCGGGTGCGGCGCGCCTGGCCCGTGGCGCGGCCTGCGAGAACCAGGCGTTTCAATGGGGGCGCCGGGTGATCGGCCTCCAGTTCCACCTGGAGAGCACGCCGGAGACGGTGCGGGCCCTGGCGGAGCACGGCGGCGAAGAGTTGCGGGCGGGCGGACGATGGGTCCAATCCGCATCGGAAATCGCCGGCGCCTCCGCCGCGACCTTCGTTGGAATGCACGCCCTGATGGACCTGCTCCTGGCCCACGTGACGGGCGCGGATTGAACGTGGCCCCTACGGTGCCACGGGGGCTTCCATCAGTTCCAACAGCGCGTCCGATGGGACGGTGTATTTCCAGACCATGGTCGCCCAGGTATTGGTGAGGCCATGGGCATGGTCTATGACGGGGGTGACGGAGCAGGCGACGCCCGCCACCGCGCCGTGCTGGTCGAAGACGGGCCCGCCACTGGACCCCGCCGCGTAGTCGGCTGAAATGGCCAGCGTGCGCAACGGTTCTTTCGGGTTCAGCCGGCCGCTCATGAACTTCCCTACGACGACTCCCTGGGTAAAGGCGTAGAGGTTGGGATTGGCGTGGTGGATGGCATAGACGGGGGCGCCCACGGCGATGTCCGCGGCCACGGGGAGCGGGCGGAGCTTCGTGGCGTCCGTCCGCAGGATCACAAGGTCATTGCGCGGGTCGGAGGCGGCCACCTCCTTGACGGGAAAAAGCCTTCCATCGCGCGTCAGGATGCCCATGGCCTCGCAGAACGTGTTGCTGGACACCACGTGCCGGGCGGTCGCGATCAGCCCGTCGTCGCTCACGGCGAACCCGGTCGCGCTCGCCAGGTGCCAGTGCTTGCACTTCTTGCACTTGTACACGGCGCCCACGAGCACGACGCTGTCGCGGCACGCGGCGTAGATTTCCTCCGGCGAGAGGACGGCCCCGGAGGACGGCAGGGCCTCGACGGCGCAGGGCTTGAACGCCTTTGCCTGCTCGATCAGGGTCTTCATGGGCACCGCTGTTTTCGCCTGCGCCATCCGGCCCAACCGCCTGGCGAAGCGGTTCATGGTCTTGTACCCGTCGACGTAGTCCGGGGCCGGCGGCGATTCGGCCGCCGCGGACAGCAGGGCGGCCAGAAGTAACGCGAGAATCGGGCGCAGGAATTTCATGTTCGTTGTCCGGGTCAGGGCCGCGAGGTGATCTCCACGGCGTAGGCGATCAGGGTAATGAAGCCGAGCAAGCCCAGGATGCCGATGAGGGCGGTCAGGAACTGGGCTATGCGATCGGGCAGCGGCGGCACGCGGCCGAGGGCCTTCCAGATCCGGAGCAAGGTCGGCAGATGCTTTTCGGACCACGGGATGGCTGGTGCCGCCGCCGGTTCGGTGTCTGGCTCGGTCATGTCGTCCTCCTCATGCAGGATAGGACCGTTCGGCCGCGCGCCGCGTTCATTCCCAGATATCGCTTGACCGCATCCCCCGCCGGCGGGAAGTATACCTCCCATCCAGGATGGCTCCCATGAAAATAACGCCCGAGCCTGCGCCCGCCCTTTCCGTTTCCCGCCTGCAGGAGGTCGCGTCCGGCCTGCCGCCGAAGACCGTGGTCATCGTCGGCGGCGACCGCAAGGAGGACCTCCACGTGGCGAAGAGCCTGCGAGGGCTCCCTTTCGTGCGCCGCTGCGTGCTGGTGGGCGACGGGGCCGCCATCCGCGACGCGGCGCGGCTGGTCGGCCTGGCCGTGGCCGAGGAGGATATCATCGCGACCGCGAGCCAGGAAGAGACCGCGCGGTGCACGGTGGACCTGGTCGAGCAGGGCGTGGGCGAGATCCTGCTCAAGGGCAACATCTCCACGCCCGTCCTGAACCGCGAGATGCGCCGCATCCGCAGCCGCGACACGATGTCGCTGGTGACCTTGTTCCAGGCGCCCTCGCTGGCCGGCGGCCGGCCGGTGCTGCTGACCGATGCCGGCGTGACGACCCTCTGCACGTTCAGCCGGATGACCGGGATCATCCGCAACGCCATCGAGGTGGCGCAGTATGTCCTGGGCCTCCCGCGCCCGCGCGTGGCGCTGCTCTCGGCCAACGAGAAGGTCATCGAGTCGCTCGCCTCGACGAAGATGGCGGCCGCGCTCTCGGAGAACTACTGGGAGGACGCGGTGGTGTGCGGGCCGCTTTCCTTCGACCTGGCGACCGACCCCTCGTCGGTGCGCATCAAGGGGCTGGCCGCCTCCGAGGATCCGGCCTTCCGCGAGGTAGCGGGCCGCGCCGACATCCTGGTCTGCCCGGGACTCGACTCCGCGAACATCCTGTACAAGGCCATCATGGCCATGACGCAGCACGGCCTCGCCGCGACGGCCGGCATCACCGCCGGGGTGAAGGTGCCCTACATCATCCTGTCCCGGGCCGACGGGGAGGCGACGAAGCTGGATTCCGTGGCGCTTTGCTGCATTTACGCCGAGCGCCGGAAGCAGAAGCAGTTGGAGCAGGAGCGGCAGGTCGCCACGGCGCGGCGGGACGAGCGGGTCTTCCACGTTCTCGCGGTCAACCCGGGCTCGACGTCGGTCAAGGTGGCGCTGTTCCGGAACGCGGAATGCCTGGACAGCAACGAGCTGTCTCATCCGCACAAGAGCCGGCTGGCCGGCGCCGCATTCGACGAGGAGGTCGGGCGTTACCTGGAACTCGTGAAGGCTTTTCTCCTGCCCCACGCGGGAATCCGGCTCGATGCCGTGGTGGGCCGCGGGGGCTTTCTCCACCGCGGCGGCCGCCAGATCGAGGGCGGGGTGTACCGGGTGGCCTCCGTGCAGGACGGGTGCGTGCGGATCGAGGAGGACATTGTGCGCGGCGTGCGGGATTGTCCCGAGATGGACCACGCGTCGAACCTGGGCATCCCGATGGCGGCGCGGCTCGCGGTCGAGTACGGCGTGCCGGCGTTCACGGTGGATCCCGTGGTGGCCGACGAGTTCGATCCGCTGGCGCGGTTTTCCGGTTACGCCCCGATCACGCGCCGGAGCACGGCGCACGTGTTGAGCGTGCGCGCCCTCGCGTACAGGGCCGCGGAGGCCATCGGCCGTCCGCTGGATGAGATCAGCTTCGTGGTCGCCCACATGGGCGGCGGCATCACCGTGGCGGCCGTGCGCAACGGGAAGATCGTGGACAACAACATCGCCCTGCTCGGCGGCGGGCCGTTCACGCCCCAGCGCGCCGGCGCCCTGCCGACGAAGGAACTCGCAGAGCTTTGCTACAGCGGGAAGTTCTCCAAGGAGGATCTCTTCGTGGAGTTGACCAAGCGCGGCGGCCTGGTCTCGTACCTCCAGAGCTCGGACGTGGAGAGGATTCAGGAGCGTATCGCCCAGGGCGATACACAGGCGAAGCTCGTGATCGAGGCCATGGCGTACCAGATCGCCAAGGAGATCGGCGCCATGGCCGTCGCGGCCGGCCACGACGTGGAAGCCATCGTGCTGTCCGGCGGCCTGGCGCGGTCCGAGTTGATCGTCGGATTCATCCGGAAGCGCGTCGGCCACCTGGCCCCCGTGATGGTCTTCCCGGAGAACCTCGAGATGGCCGCCATGGCCGCCGGCGCGCGACGGGTGTTGAGCGGACAGGCGAAAGCTAGGCACTATCAGCTCACCCTGGATTGAGAACGGGATTCCTTTTCCTGTAGTGGCGCCTCTGTGAGGCGCCAAGCGGCTCATAGAGCCGCCGCTACAGTAACTCCTCCTCTCCTCCTGTAGTGGCGCCTCTGTGAGGCGCCAAGCGGCCTTCCTCTACAAGTATCGATACAGGCGATCGATCCACTCGCAACCCATTGCATGCAAATGGGTAACAATTCGTCGCGGGAGATAATAAAAAACGGCAAAAAAAATCGAACGCGCGGCGGTTTTTTTTGTCTTTTTTTCCTAGAGGCATCGCCCGGCCGATCCCGGCCGGGTTCCGGGAGGAAACACATGATCAGTGTGGAGCATTTGAGCAAGCAGTTCGGGGCGCGGCTGGCCGTGGACGATGTTTCGTTCACGGTGGATCGCGGAACGGTGCTGGGCTTTCTCGGGCCGAACGGCGCGGGGAAAACCACGACCATGCGGATCATCGCCGGCTATTTGAGCCCTAGCGCCGGCCGGGTGCGGGTCTGCGGGGACGACGTCGCGGCCGACCCCGCTCGGACGCAGAAGTCCATCGGGTACATGCCGGAGAACACGCCGCTGTACGAGGACATGACCGTGCAGGAATTCCTGCGCTTCATCGCGGAGATCCGGGGCTTTCGGGGCGCGGAGCGCAACCGGAAGGCCGACGCGGCGATGGACGCCTGCGCCCTCCAGCCCGTGCGGCACCAGGGGATCGAGACCCTCTCCAAGGGGTACCGCCAGCGGACCTGCTTCGCCCAGGCGCTGCTGCACGACCCGCCGGTGCTGCTCCTCGACGAGCCGACGAACGGCCTCGACCCGAACCAGAAACAGGTGGTCCGCGAGATGATCCTGCGGATGGCGCCGGAGAAGACGATCGTGCTCTCGACCCACGTGCTGGAGGAGGTCGAGGCCGTCTGCTCGCGGGTGGTCATCATCAGCCGCGGGAAGATCGTCGCGGACAGCACGCCGGCCGCGCTGAAGCAGCGCAGCCGGACGTACAATACGCTGACGCTGGAGTTGGTCGCCCCGCCGGACGAGGCGGAGGCCGGGTTCCGGTCCGTCCCGGACGTCGAGCGGGTCTCCGTGCTGGAGCGGAAGGCGGGCGGCGGGCTGCGGCTGCAGCTCGTGCCGCGCGGCCAGCAACCCCTCGCGGCGACGGCGCTGGACCTCGCGCGGAACCGGGGCTGGCTGGTGACGGATATGCAGAACGACGCGGGCCGGCTGGACGAGGTCTTTCAGCAGATCACGAAGTCGGAAGACGCGGCCTGAAAGGAGACGCCCCATGGAATCCCTGACGCACGTTCGGAGCATCGCGCGCCGCGAGTGGAGCGCCTATTTCAACTCGCCGATCGCCTACGTGTTCATCGTGATCTTCCTGGCCCTCGCCGGGTTCTTCACGTTCTCCGTGGCGCATTTCTACGAGGCCGGCCAGGCGGACCTGCGCGGCTTCTTCTTCTGGCACCCGTGGCTCTACCTGATCCTCGTCCCGGCCGCCGCCATGCGGCTGTGGGCGGAGGAGCGCCGGTCGGGCACCGTGGAGCTGCTGCTGACGCTGGCGGTGACGCCGGCGCAGGCCGTGCTCGGCAAGTTCCTGGCGGCCTGGCTGTTCCTGCTGCTGGCGCTGGGGCTGACCTTTCCCGTGGCGCTGACGGCGGCGTACCTCGGCGCGCCGGACCCGGGCCCGATCGTCTGCGGGTACATCGGCAGCGCCCTGCTCGCGGGGGCGTACCTCGCGGTCGGGCTGTTCACGTCCGCGCTGACCCGCAACCAGGTGGTGAGCTTCGTCCTGGCCGTGGTGCTGGGCCTGTTCCTGATCCTGGCCGGGTTCCCGCCGGTGACGGACCTGTTGTCCCGCTGGGCGCCGGGCTGGCTGGTGGACGGCGTGGCCGCGTTCAGCTTCATGCCCCATTTCGAGACCCTGCAGCGCGGCGTCCTGGACCTGCGCGACTTCGTGTACTTCGGCAGCGTCATCGGCTTCATGCTGCTGGCCACGTCGCTGGTCCTGCGCGGCCAGGCCGCGAGATCTTGAAGGAGAAACGATCATGAACAGCAAGCCATGGCGGATTTCCCTGGGCGGCGCGGCGGGCGCGCTGATCGTGCTGGCCATCCTGATCGCGCTCAACGCGGTCGTGGGGGCCCTGCGGATCCGGAAGGACATGACCGCGGAGCGGCTGTACACGCTCTCCGGCGGCACCCGGACCTTCCTCGCCGGGCTCGACCGCACGGTGACGCTCAAGCTCTTTTTCTCGCAGAGCAACGAGAACCTGCCGATCCCCCTCAAGCAGTACGCCCAGCGCGTGACGGACCTGCTGCGCGAGTACGAGGCCCACGGCCGCGGCCGCGTGGTGCTGGAAACCTACGACCCGAAGCCGGACTCGGACGAGGAGGAGTGGGCGCAGCGCTACGGGCTCGCCGGCCAGACGCTGGACATGCTGGGCATGCAGCCGGACCTCTACTTCGGGCTGGTCGCCGTCTCGGGCACCCGTGAGGCCGCGCTGCCGTTCCTCGCGCCGGCCACCGAGCCGCAGTTGGAATACCTGTGCACTCGGCTCATCCACGAGGTCACCCGCGCCGGCCGGCCGAAGGTCGGCGTGTTGAGCTCCCTGCGGGTCATGGGCGATCCGCGGATGCCCTTCGGCATGCCGCCGGGCCAGTCCGGCGCGGGCTGGCAGGCCCTGGCCGAGCTCGGCCGCCAGTGCGAACTCGTGCCGCTGAACAACGAGCTCGACCGCGTCGCGGACGACATCGAGACCCTGCTGGTGATCCATCCCAAGGAGCTGTCCGACCGGGCGCTCTTCGCGATCGACCAGTTCGTGCTGCGCGGCGGGAAGCTGCTGGCCTTCGTGGACCCGCTGTGCATGACCGACCGGGACGCCGGCCTCACGCCTTCCTCCCCGTATGGAGAGGGGCCGGCCGCGTCCGACCTCAACAAGCTGACGAAGGCCTGGGGCTACGAACTGGTGCCGGGCCAGGTCGTGGCCGACGTGGAAGCCGCGAGCTACGTTACGTTCGGCGGCCAGGGTTCGGAGCGGCTGCCCACCTGGCTGACGCTGCGGCCGGACCACATCCATCGCGAGGAGATTGTAACGGCTTCGCTGAAGAGCCTGATGATGCCTTTCGCCGGGGCGTTCAGGGGCGAGCCCGCCGAGGGGCTCTCGGCGGTCACGCTGGTGCACACCTCCGACGACGCGGCGCTGCTCCCCTCGTTCCAGGCCACCCAGGCCGGGGTCGAGAAGATGCGCCTGGCCAAGCCCGAGGGACAACTGGCGCTGGCCCTGCGCCTGAAGGGAACATTCAAGACCGCGTTCCCGGACGGCGCGCCGGCCGAGGGCACGAACACCGCCGCGGAGGCAGCCGGGATCCTGAAGGAAAGCCAGAAGGACGGGGTGGTCATCCTGGTCGCCGACGCGGACATGCTGTATGACCGTTACGCGCTGCGGGAGCTGAATTTCTTCGGGCAGACCGTGTACCAGCCGGTCAACGATAACTTGAGCTTCGCCCTCAACCTCACCGAGGAACTGACGGGGAGCGAGGCGCTGATCGGCCTGCGCAGCCGCGGCGCCGTGGACCGGCCCTTCGACCGGGTGATCGCCCTGGAGAGCCGCGCCCAGCAACGCTGGCAGGAGGAGGAATTGAAGCTCGTGGCGAGCCTGCGCGAAGCCCAGGCGCGCCTCGACGAGTTGCAGCGCGCGAAGGGCGAGGACCAGCAGTTCATCTTGAGCCCCGAGCAGAAGCGCGAGATCGAGAGCTTCCGCCGGCAGCGGTTCGAGACCCAGCGGCAGCTCAAGGAGGTCCGCAAGAACCTCCGCCGCGACATCGAGCGGCTGGGCACGAGCCTGAAGGTCATCAACATGGCCGCCATGCCGGCCCTCGTCGCGGTCTACGGGCTGGTCCACGGCTGGCGCCGCCGCCGGAAGGCGTCTTCACCGTCTTGATGCAGGAGGAACGACCATGTCGCTACGCACCATCGTCGTGTTGCTGATCATCCTCGCCGTCCTCGTCGGGGTGGCCGTATGGCAGGGAGGGCGCCGGCCCGAGGCCGCCGGGGCCGCGCCCGGCGCGCCGGTCCTGCCGGACTTGGATGTCAATGCCATCCACCGGATCGAAATCTCGGCCGCGGGCTCGACGGCCGTCGTCGAACGGCTGGAAGGCCGCTGGGTGGTCCCGACGCGGTACGGTTATTCCGCCGACTTCGACAAGGTCGTCGAAGCGCTGCGGGGGCTGTCCGAATTGGAGATCGGACAGGTCATCCGGGACGCCGACCAGTATCCCGCGGAGTTCGGCCTGGCCGACGACAGCCCTGCCGTCCGCGTGGCGTTGCACGGCGCCGCGGAGAATCCGGTGACGCTGACCCTCGGGGGCGCCAAGCAGGAGGGGGGGAGGGACGGCTTCCCGGGTTACGACACCGGCCGCTACCTGCGGACGCCCGCGGGCGCGGTGGCGCTCGTGGGCGATCCCCTGCGCGACTGGACGGCCGCTTCCGACGACTGGATACGCAAGAACCTGTTGAGCCTGCCGGCCGACGAGATCGAACAGATCTCCGTCAGCGTCTCCAACACCGAGTACACCCTGCTCGTCAAGGGCGCGGGGCAGTTCGAGGTGGCCGGCGCGGCGGAGGGGGAGGCGGCGGAGCCCGGGGCCGCGTCGCGCCTGGAGAAGGCGTTCCAGTACCTGCGCTGCGAGACCGTGGTAGATCCCGCCGCGGAGGCGATACAAAGCTTCGAGGTTTTGGCCCAGTGCGTGGTCCGGACCCGGGACCGCCGGGAATACACCCTGCAGGTCGGCGGGCCCGCGCCCGACGGCGGCCGCTATCTCCGGATCGGCGCCGCGTACATCGAGCCGTCGGAGCCGACGGAGGAAGATGGGGCCGCGGCCCGCAAGGCCGTTAAAGAGCAGACGGCTGCGTGGAAGGACTGGACCTTCGTGGTGCCCGGCCACGTGGCGGAAACGCTGACTCTGCCGCGCGAAAGCGTGGTGAAGAAGGCGACGGCGCCCGAAAAGCCCGGGGAAGAATGATCCTGTCTTGGCGGCTCACAGAGCCGCCGCTACAGCATCCTTCCTGTAGTGGTGCCTCTACGAGGCACCCATCTGTGCGGCTCGTAGAGCCGCCGCTACAGTATTCTTCCTGTAGTGGCGCCTCTATGAGGCGCCTATCACGCCCGATCTATCCTCACGACTTCTCCCTGGTACGGCCAATCCCCGCCGCTCTTCACGAGGCCGGCCCGAACGGGATTTTCGCGCACATACAACCATTTCTCCGAGTAGCTCTCATCGGAGCGCAGGACGTGGTCGAAAAAGCCCGGCTGCCAGATTCGAGCCGAAGGCATGCCGGCCTGCAACGTCCTGGTCATGTGTTGCTTCAACAGGCGGACAAAGTCGGTCAAGCGGTGCCCGGGGGCGAGGCGCACGAAAAAATGCGCATGGTCCGGCATAAGGACATAGCGACCAATGGCCCGCCCTTGAGGAGCATTGGCGTTTGCGTAATCAAGAAAAGCCTGGTGCGCGGGGGAGGAGGCCAGGATCGGCTGGCGATTCCAAGTTGTAATCGTCACAAAGTACAGCGGCTCGTTCGCGGCCTGGAAGATCGTCGCCAGGCGTGGCGGGCGTCCGGGGAAACGGCGTGGAGGATCTGGCTTCATTTTCGAATCGTCGTTCCTGTAGCGGCGCTTCTGTGAAGCGCCCATCTGTGCGGCTCATAGAGCCGCCACTACAGCATCCTTTCCTTTGGCGGCTCATAGAGCCGCCGCTACAGTAGTCCTTCTGTAGTGGCGCCTCTACGAGGCGCCCTCTCGTGTTTGGCCCTTTACTAGTCCGCGACATGGCCTGAAGAGAACGAGCTTTTTTCTCTTGGTATTCAGGACCTAGTATATATACTAGGTTACAGAAAGGAGCTCTCTATGGGCTATCCAACGAAA
>JAGNIJ010000050.1 GCA_018001225.1 Kiritimatiellia bacterium
GCCCTACCTGATGCCGCGCTGGATGTACGCGCTGACCTTGCTGCCCTTCACGATGACGATGATGATGATCTGGCGGGCGAAGGAGCTGTGCCTGCGCGCGATGTGCGAATCGATAAACGCGCCGCATTCCTGAATTTTCAAGGTCCGCTTGCCGCAGCATCCTGCAGATGATCACATTTTATAAATAGTGACATCATTATTTAATTATTACTTCATAATAAATAAGTTACGCATATTTCCAGTCACTATTTATAAATAGTGACAGATAATTGCATTATCGTATTGATAGTAAAGATATTGCTATTGTTTGATGTCTACAATCATGCTTGGGGCTTAAAAACGCGGCTTCATCAATCCCCTGCGATCAGGGCCTCGGCGCCGGGCCGCGTCGGCTGGAGCGGGGTCTGGCGCTCGATCAGTTCTATGCTCTTCCACCGGCCGGACCGGAACCGCCACAGGAAACCCGCCGCGACCGCGAAGACGAAGGCGGTCATCCAGGCCCAGGCCGGCACGATGCCGCCGCCCAGCACGAAGATGATCACGAGCTCCCCGGTCATCCAGAATCCCCAGGCCATGACCACGGAGTAGATCATCACGAAGCGCGTGTCGCCCGCCCCCTTGAGCGCACCCGAGACGATCAGGTTGACCGCGTCGAGCATGCCCCACAGGGCCATCATGAAGAGCAGCCAGCGGCCCACGGGCAGGAGTTCTTCCAGAGGCAGCTCCGCCCCGCCCCGCCAGGTGAACAGGCGATAGTAGGCCTCCGGAAACGCCACGAAGGTCAGGGCGATGCCGCCCATGTACATCCAGCCCAGCTTCAACGAGGTCCAGCCGGCCTTTTCGGCGATCGCGCTCTGCCGCCGTCCCTGGTACTGGCCCACGAGGATCGACGCGGCGATGCTGATGCCGATGAGCGGCATGAAGGCGATGTTGTTGATGCTCAAGGCGATGTTGCTGGCCGCGAGCGCCGTCGGGCCCAGGCGACCCGTGAGCAGGACAAACAGCGTGAACGCCCCGACGTCCAGCACCAGGTGCAGGGCCGCGGGCAGCCCGAACCGGAGCATCCGCCGCATGAGCACGGAGTCCCATTGGAACTCCGCGCGCGTCCGAAAGCCCGCGTTGCAGCGCCGCGAGAAATACAGGGCCGACAGCAGAGCCGGGCTGATGAAGCCCGAGATCACGGTGGCCCACGCCGCCCCGCGAATGCCCATCTCGGGGAACCCCCAGCGCCCGAAAATCATCGCGTAGTCCAGGACGATGTTGATCAGGTTCCCGATCACGTTCGCGATCATCGTGGTGAACGTGTCGCCCCGACCGCCGAAAAACCCGCCGAGCGCCGCGCCCAGCGGCGCGGTGACACTGCCCAGCATCAGGATCACGAAATAGGCCCGTTCCTCCGCCAGCACTTCCGGCGCGTGGCCGCTGATCCGCAGCAGCCACAGACCGAGCGGGATGAGCGCCAGCATGAGCGGCCAGGAAATCAGGGCGAGCAGGACCCCCTGCGCCGTCGCCCGGCTGCAGCCCGGCCCGTCGCCCGCCCCGTGGAACTGGGCCACGAAGGTGTTCGCGTACCCCGCGAGCGCCATGAACCCGCTGACCAGCGTGAACGACAGGATGCCGGCCGGCAACGCGGCCTGGATCGATACGGCGCTGTACCACGCGAGAAAAAGGCGATCCGTGAACTGCATCAGGGTGAAGGAGCCCATGCTGACGATCAGCGGCCAAGCCACCTTCAGCGTCTCCCGGTATCCGCCGGGCGCCATTTCTGGAGTGCTATTGCTCATGTCCTGTTGCAGGTCAGGCAGACTACCGGATTGCGCGCCGCTTCCGCAATCCTTGAGCCGAAAGACGTACTTTCCGCAGCCGGTCCGTTATGCTATGGAGGGCCCGATGAAAAAGCGGGAGATCGCGTGAGCCTGCGGGAAATCGTCGGTCCGGTGCGGCAGTGGGACGGCGACGGCCGCGCCAGTTGCGTCGCCTTGCTCTTCAAGGTGGAGGGCTCCTCGCCCCGCCCGCCCGGCGCGCGCCTGGCCGTCAACGACCGGGGCGACATGGCGGGCTTCATCTCGCTGGGATGCGTGGAAGGAGACATCCGGGAGCACGTGCGGCAGGTCCTCGGCGGCGCGCCGCCGCGGGTCATCCACTACGGCGCCGACGAGTCGGCGCTGGGCGTGGGGCTGTCCTGCGGCGGCCGGATCGACGTCCTGCTGACCCGCCACGAGGCCGGTGACGACGCCTGGACGGCCTTGTGCGCCCGGGATCCCCGCGAGCGCGCCGTCCTGGTTACCACCGTGGACCCGCCGACCGGAAGGCCACTCTACGTGGACGCCGACGGCAAACCGCGTGGCTCGCTCGGTTCATCCCCCCTCGACGAGGAAGCGGCGCGGAAGGCGCGGGAGTTCGATCCGCACCGGAAACCCCTGCTGCAGCCCGTGGGGGATACGATCTGCCTTTTCGAAAACCTGTCGCCGGCGATGCGCCTGATCCTCGTCGGGGCCTCTCCCGTTGCGGCTTCGGTCTGCAAGCTGGCCTCGGCCGTCGGCATGGAGGTCGTCGTGGTGGATCCGCGCCGCGACTTCGCCCATCCGCTGCTTTTCCCCGGCGCGAGCCGGATCGTGCTGGAGTGGCCGGACAAGGGCGTCGCCGAGGCCGGCGCCGGGCCCGACGACTACGTCGCGGTGTTGAGCCACGACGCCAAGCTCGATCTCCCGGGCCTGGAGGCCGCGCTGCGCGCGGGCTGCCGCTATGTCGGCTTGCTCGGCGGACGCTCGACCCAGGCGCAGCGGCGGTCCGCCCTGGCCGAGCGCGGGTTCGCGGAGGGCGAACTCGCCCGCCTGCACGGGCCGATCGGCTTGTCGATCGGCTCGGTCACGCCCGACGAGATCGCCGTGTCCATCCTGGCGGAAATCATTTCCCTGACCCCTTCGGCCGTCCGCAAGAAAGAGGAGCATCACGAATGAAGCCTGCCGCCCGGGCCGTGCCCCTGTTCGCCGCCGCGCTGCTCATCGCCCTGTCGTCCGCGCAAGCCCAGCGGGCGAAGATCCCGGCCCTTGCGGCCGATCCCTACCAGGGCGCGATCCTGGTCGGCGCGGACGGCGAGGTCCTGTTCGAGGACAAGGCCGACGCCCCCGGCTACCCGGCGAGCATGGTCAAGATGATGAACCTCCTGCTGATCCTGGAGGGCGTGGACCGCGGAGCCTGGAAACTGACCGATCCGGTCGTCGTCACGGCCGAGGCGGCGGGCATGGGCGGCTCTCAGGTCTTCCTGAAGGAAGGCGAGTTGTTCCCCATCGAGGAACTGCTGTACGCGATGATGATCCAATCCGCCAACGACGCCGCGGCGGCGCTGGCGATCAAGGTGGCCGGCACCCGCGACGGGTTCGTGGAGATGATGAACCGCCGGGCGGCCGAACTGGGCATGCGAAAGACGCGCTTCCATTCCGTTCACGGCCTGCCCCCGGCGGAAGGCCAGGAGCCCGACATCACCACGGCGCGGGACATGGCCCGACTCTGCCTGGCGCTTTTGCGGCGCCCCGATGCTCTGAAGTACACCTCCGTCATCAAGCGACCTTTCCGGCCGGACGCGCCCGAGCCGTTCATCATGGAGACGCACAACCGGCTGCTTAAAACATTCGAGGGCTGCGACGGGTTGAAAACCGGCTACTTCAAGCTGGGCGGCTATTCCATGGCCGTCACGGCGCAGCGTGAAGGCGTGCGGGCCGCGGCCATCATCCTCGGCAGCCTGAACCGGGAAGCGCGCGACGCCCGGGCGCGCGAACTGCTCTCGCAGGGCTTGGCGGACCTGGCCCGTCGTCCGCCGCCCCCGCCGCCCCTGGTCGCGCCCGCCGCCGTGGAGCAGGCCATCCCTCCGGGCGAAGCGCCCTCCGCCGCACCCGCCGGCCGCGCCTGGAAATGGGTCCTGGCGGGCCTCGCGGGCTTGGCTGTCGTGGCCCTGGCGATCTGGAGCCGCCGTCCGCGATTCAATCGATGAACGGCCCGATCACGGGCACCCGACAGAACGTGTTTGCCTTTCCTGATCCCGGTGATAGCCTGACCAAGGGAATGCACGAGATTAATCCGGCCACGAAATACCTGCCACCCCGTTACCGGGACGGCTACGCAGCCGCGCGCGGAAGCGCGGGGACGATGTTGGGTAGTTAGTGGCCAGAGTAATAAAACAGGAGGTCCGCCGTGAAACACAACCGGAGCTATGCGGGTCTGCTCGCCGTGATGCTGGCCGTCGCGATCCTGCCAGCCGGCGCCTATGAAGGGGAGTTGTGGGGAGAGGCGCCCTCGCGGTTCAATCCCACCTGGTTCATCGCGCCCTACGGCGCCTACTCCATCGGGATCAGCAGCGACCCGACGCCGGAGGACACGGCGGGCGGCGGGCTGGCGTTTCACATGGATTTCATCCGACTGTACGGGGAGTTTCTGACCACGCTCGATTCGCCGAACACGTACTACTATGGCGGCGGCGGCGATCTCTGCATCGTGTTGATCCGCGACGGGGGCATCAATCCCTACATCGGCGGGGGCGGCGGCTTTTACGGCTGGAGCGTGGACGGGTTCGAGGATCCCGAGACGGCCTACGTGGTCGAGGGCCTGGCCGGCCTCCGGATGGGCTACTTCAACCTGTTCGCCAAGTACCGCCGGTTCGTATGGACGGAAGGCGACTTCTCGGACGGATGGGATTACGTCCAGATCGGCGGCGGGTTCGCCTTCTGACGCGGGCCACGCCGGCATTGACGAACCCGGCCGGCATTACTACATTTTCTACGGTTTGACCAACGAAACGAAAGGAGCATGCCATGAAGTGGATGACGGTATTGTTGGCGGGATCGCTCGCGTTGATGGTCGGTTGCAAAACCACGGAGTGCTGCAAGAAGGCCGAGAAAACGGAAAAGGCGGAGGAGGCCGTCGAGCAGGTGGATATGAAGAAGGTGGACTCCTCCACCATCGACAAGATCGGCTATGATGCCGCGAGCCAGGTCCTGACCATCACCTTCGACAACGGGGAAACCTACAATTACAAGAAGGTGCCGGAGAAGACGTACAAGGCCCTCATGAAGGCCAAGTCCAAGGGCAAGTACTTCCACAAGAACATCAAGGACAAGTTCGAGTCCGAGAAGGCCGGCTGACGCCGACCGGATCGACCGGCCCATGAACAGCCGGAAGGATTCCATGGGAGCCGCCGCGGCGCTGGCCGTGGCGGCTTCTTTTTTTCTGGCGGGCTGCGGCGGCGCGGCCGAAACGCCCCGGGGCTGGACCGAGCACAAGGATCCGCAAGGCTACACCGTCGCGGTTCCCAAGGGGTGGGATGTGGCCGCCGACGCGCGTACCGGCCGCGTCCTGCTGAACGGCCCGTCGGGCGAGCAGGTGGCGATCTGGCCGGTATTCATCCCCGGCGCTCTCCCCCCGCAGGCGGCCGGCTCGGTGCTGGGCCGGCTGGCGGAGCGGGTGTGGCCCGGGTGCGAGTGGGAATCGCCAGGCCTGGCGGGCGATGCCGTGGCGCGAGTCGTCGGCCGGGACGGGCCGGACAGGGCCGTCGCTTTCTTCAGTTGGGTTTCCAGCCCCCGCGGCGTCGCGGGATGCCTGTATGCCGGCCGGGCGCCGGCCGGGCAATTCCAGGACGCGGAGGACACCATGGCGCGGATCATGGCGGGATTCCGCGCCGCCGGCGCCCCGGCGGACGCGGACCGGGCCGCCAAACCTTCCGTCCGGTACGTCCGCTGGACCGACCCCCGGGAGCAGGCGTTCAGCGTCGAAGTGCCGCAGGGCTGGCAGGTCAACGGCGGCCTTTTCCGTTTCGCGTCCGTGGACATCCGGGGCGCCGTGGAAGTCGTGTCGCCCGACGGCGAGGTCCGGATCACGGCCGGCGACGCGGAACTCCCGACCTTCACGATTCCGACCCAGATGCACATGATGACCGGGTTCCAGGAGGGCTCGTGGTATTCGCCCGGCTACGGCGTGAACATGATGGTCCGGCGATACGTGCCGGGGCTCGCCTTCGCGCAGGAGTACGCGGCGTCCAAGGTGGCCCGCGGCTGCACGGACGTGCAAGTCACCGAGGCGCGGGAGCGTCCGGACGCCGTCCAGGCCGTCAACGAGGTCAACGCGCGCTTCGGCGTGTACGGCGTGGCCCAGCAACTCACGGCCGGCGAGGTGTTCTTCGGCGGGAAACTCGGCGGCCGGGACGTCGCGGGCTATTGCTTCGCGGGGACGCAACTGACGCAGACCGGCGGCATGGGCCTCTGGAAGGTCGAACACCTCTTTACGGCCCTGGCGACCCTGGAGAAAAAGGACCTGGCCCGGGACGTCCTCACGCACATGATCGAGTCCTACCAGATCAATCCCCAGTGGGCGGCCATGCAGCAGGGCATCACGGCTAACACCAGCAAGATCGTCAGCCAGACCCACGAGGAGATTTCCGGCCTCATCCAGGGCGCGTACGAGGGCCGGCAGCGCAGCGATGACGAGATCAGCCGGCGCCGCTCCAACGCCATCCTGGGCGTCGAGGACGTGATCGATCCCGTAACCGGCCGCGAACTGAAGATCGAGAGCGGCTCGAACTATTACTGGATCGATCACCGCGGCACCATTGTCGGCACCGACACTCACACCCTGCCGGGCCTGGATTTCCGGGAGATGATCCGCCGGCCCTGACGGTCTGTCGTTCCGCCGCTCCGTCGGCGGGAACCTCATCTCCGGCGGCAGAGCGCCGGAGCTACAGGAAAAGGGGTCATTTGCGGCTTGTCTTGGCGTCCGCGTCGGGCATCATACGCGCCATGCATATCCTGTTGAGCAACGACGACGGCATCCATGCCCCCGGCATCACCGCCCTGTACGAGGCCGTGAAAGACCTGGGCGACGTGCGGGTGGTGGCGCCCAGCGGCGAACAGAGCGCCGTGGGCCACGCGATTACGCTATCCGACCCGATCAAGACCAAGAAGATCTTCAAGAACGGCGCTTTCTTCGGGCACGCGGTGGGCGGCACGCCCGCCGATTGCGTGAAGCTGGCCGCCTGCGCCCTGCTGGACCGCCGGCCCGACCTCGTGATCAGCGGCATTAACCTGGGGCCGAACGCGGGGATCAGCGTGATCTACTCCGGCACCGTGTCCGCCGCCACGGAAGGCACCATCCTCGGGATCCCGAGCATGGCGATTTCGATCAGCACCTTCCAGGACCCGATCTGGGACACCGCCGCGCGCGTGGCCCGGCACCTGGCGATCCTGATCGGCAAGACGGGCCTTCCGCCGCGCACCCTGCTGAACGTCAACGTGCCCAACCTGCCCCTGTCGGACATCCGCGGCTTCGCGGTCACGCACATGGGCGAGTCGCGGTTCGTCGAGACCTTCGACCGGCGCACCGACCCGCGGGGCAACGAGTACTTCTGGATGGACGGCGAACTGGAGCGGTACGGGGAAATGGCCGGGAGCGATCTGCAGGCGTTGAACGACGGCTTCGTCTCCCTCACCCCGATCTGGTTCGATCTGACCAACCGGGCCGCCCTCCCCTTCCTTCGGCAGTGGCCGCTGGATCGTCCTTCCGGCTGGTGACGTCTACAGACGGCGGATGATGTCCGTCTCCGCCTGCATCAGGTCTTCGTGCATTTCCCGGGCCCCGGGCGCCTCGCGGAGGCGGCGGATCAGATCCGTGTCGCGGCTCATCATGCACAGCCGCGCCAGCACGTGCAGGTGCAGGCTCTCCTCCTGGCAGCATACGAGAAAGAAGAGATCCGTCGTCGAACCGTCCGCGGCGCCGAACGGAAGGCTTTGGACCGTCCGGCCCAGCACAACGAAGGAGTCCTCGGAAAGATAGGGATTCGGGCTGCGCGGGTGCAGGAGGGCGATCCCTCCCGGGAGCGCCGTCGAGCAGAGCCTCTCCCGCGATTCGATGCTCTTGAGCAGGTCGGCCGGATCGTACAGCAGGCCGGTGCCCTCCGCGACCTTGACCATCTCGCGGATCACCGAGGCCCGGGTTCGGCAGGCCAGCGCGGGTTCGATTCCCCGGACGCGGACCAGTTCGCCGATGATGGCGTGCGAATTCGAAAGGTCGTGGGCCTTGGCCGAGCTCTTTTGGTGGAAGACCTGGAGATGCTCCCGGCTGGAGCCCAGCAGCCGCTGGGACGCCCAGGCATCGATTTCCGAGCGGCGGAAGACCACGCGATCCCCCTTCCGCTCAAAGGGGATTTCCTCCCGCCGCACCAGCAGGTCCAGGTCGTCCCTGGACACGTGCAGGTACGCGGCCAGTTCGTCCAATGTCATTTCCCGGTGGGGCATATCCTCTCCCGCGCGGCCACCATCGCGCGGCACTATACGAAAGCAGAGGGAACCCGTCCAACGCAATCGGGCCTCGTCAGCCCATCAGGACCGGCCCGTTCGCCGGGGAACGTACGGCACGGGGAACGAGCGCTTGTACTCGAATCGGCCGAACGCGCGCCACAGCAGGAAATAGGTCCAGGGCCGGGTCGAATTGCAGAGTTGGTCAAGGAGCAGGTGCAGCCCCCACCCCAGCGTCAGGCCCGAGAGCCAGGGGTTCCAATTCCGCCACCAGGCCAGGAGGCCGCACAGCGCGACCCATTCCCAGGCATGGAGAAAAAGAAAGGCTTTCCGGAATTCCTTGTGGGAGACCGACTCGAAGAAGTGCCGGACATCAAACCGCCTGCCGTACTCGGCCCAGTAGTCCACCCAGTGATCCAGGTCCAGGAGAACCCCGGCCACGAGGAACGAACCGATCAGCGGCGCGGATCGGGTGGCGGCATAGATCGCCGCCGCCGTCGTCAAGGAAACCGCCAGATGGTGCTCCGCTTTCATGAGGAGTGGAGCCAACGGTCGGATTCGAACCGACGACCTGATCATTACGAATGACCTGCTCTGCCAGCTGAGCTACGTTGGCCAAGGCGTCAATGAGCGGCGACTATAATCGCCCGTGGCTTGAAGTCAAGCGCCGGCGTTTACGGGAGATCGGTCAAGGCGCCCCGGGAGGCCGAGGTCACGACGCGCGCGTACTTGGCCAGGACCCCCCGTGTGTAACGCGGCTTCCGGGGCTTCCAGCGCGCCAGGCGCCGCTTCAGCTCGGCCACCGGGATATCCAGGGTGATCCGCCTCTTTTCCGCGTCGAGGGTGATCGGGTCGCCGTCGCGTACCACCGCGATCGGCCCGCCCTCCGCCGCCTCGGGCGTGATATGCCCCACGACGAACCCATGGCTTCCTCCCGAGAACCGGCCGTCGGTGATCAGGGCCACATCGAGACCGAGCCCCCGGCCCATGACCGCGGAGGTCGGCGAGAGCATCTCGCGCATACCGGGGCCGCCGCGCGGGCCTTCATAACGGATGACGATCACGTCGCCCTTGCGCACGGTGCCGTCGAGGATCCGGGCCAGCGCGGCCTCCTCGGACTCGAAAACGCGCGCGCGCCCCCTGAACTTCGTGCCCTCGTGGCCGGAGATCTTGGCCACCGCCCCTTCCGGCGCCAGGTTGCCTCGGAGGATCACCAGGTGCCCTTCCTTCTTGATGGGATTGCGCAGCGGGCGGATGACGGACTGCCCCGGCGGATACGGTTTCACCGCGGCCAGGTTCTCCTCCAGCGTCCGGCCCGTGACCGTGAGGCAATCCCCGCGCAGCAGGCCTGCATCGAGCAGGGTTTTCATCAGCGGGGTCACGCCGCCGATCTCCACGAGGTCGGCCATGACGTGCTTCCCGCTGGGCTTGAGATCCGCCAGCACGGGCACCGTGCGGCCGACGCGCGTGAAATCATCCAGCGTCAGCCTCACCCCCGCCGTATTGGCCATGGCCAGCAGGTGAAGCACGGCATTTGTCGAGCCGCCAAGGGCCATGACCACGGCGATCGCATTTTCAAAGGACTCGCGGGACAGGATATCTCTGGGCCGGATGCCCCGGCGGATCAATTCCATCACCGCCTCACCGGCCTTCCGGCAGTCCCATATCTTGGCCGTGGAGACCGCGGCCTGGGCGGAACTGTTGGGCAGGCTCATGCCCATCGCCTCGATAGCGCTGGCCATCGTGTTCGCCGTGTACATGCCTCCGCAGGCCCCCGCCCCCGGGATGGCGCAGGACTCGATCCGGGCCAGATCCGCGTCGGTGATGCGCCCGCGGGCGTGCTCGCCGACGGCCTCGAAAACGGATACAATATCCACTTTTTCTCCGCGGTAGCGCCCCGGAAGAATCGTTCCGCCGTACACGAACACGGCCGGTCGGTTGAGCCGGGCCATGGCCATCAGGCACCCCGGCATGTTCTTGTCGCAGCCGCCGATGGCCACCAGGCCGTCGAACTGTTCGCACCCCGCGACCGTCTCGATGGAATCGGCGATCACCTCGCGCGAAACGAGCGAATACTTCATGCCCTCGGTGCCCATGGAGATCCCGTCGGAGATCGTGATGGTGCCGAAGATCACGGCCTTGCCGCCCGCGCTGTCCACGCCGGCCGCGGTCTCCTTCGCCAGCCGGTCGATGTGCATGTTGCAGGGCGTGACCATGCTCCAGGTGGAGGCGATACCCACCTGGGCCTTCTTGAAATCCGCGTCCGTGAACCCCACAGCATGCAGCATGGCCCTGCTGGCCGCGCGCTCAACGCCCTCCGTGATATGCCGCGAATACTGTCGAATTGCATCGCAGACGACTCTGCCCTGTTTCGCCTTCACAGCTATGCTCCTTTTGACGAAGTATACATCCTTTCGGAGTAAACGCGAAGAGAACGAGTCATCACACCTTTATTTCGTCTTTTTTCTGACGTTTTCCCCTTGATTCCTAATTCCACACGTTGCAAGGTGTGGAAGTGAGTTCTGTCCCGTCATTCTCACTACATCCTACCCTCTGGAGGACCTGCCGGGCACTGGCCAACCGACGGCGGTTGAGCATTCTCCAATTGTTGATCAAACATGGTGAACTCACCGTCGAACGCGTCGCCAGGGAGCTGAATCTGTCCCCGACGACAACGAGCCAGTATCTGCGAGTTCTGAACGCAAGAGGTTTGTTGGCGGCGAAGCGGAACAAACGCTTCGTGTTCTATTCGCTCGGCGCGGATCCATCCATAGCGTACACCGAGGCCCTGCTGAATGCGGTTTTGCAATCTCTTTGCAAGAAGAAGGTTGCAATATCCGGGGTGTTTCATGTTCTCACTGCATTTACCCACCCCCGGCGGGTGCACATTGTGAAGATTCTCTGCTGGAAACCAATGACTCCCGCACAATTGGTGGCCGCCATCGGCGCCTCTCCTCCCGCGGTTTTGCGCCACTTGGACAAACTGAAAAGCAGGGGTTTAGTGAGGCGCCGGCGGAAGCGGTATTTATGTTGCAGACCGAAAGATGTTCTTCGACGGACCCTGCTCCGTATCATCGCGCAGAGGCGTTGAAGGCTTCCTCATCGCTTGAAGTCTATTCCACACCTTGCAAGGTGTGGAAAGGAGATACGAACCGCGCCAATCATGGGCGTGAATGATTTGGACATCCCGCCGGTGAGGTCCGATATGGAGACCGGGGCTTCCTGTCAGAAAGCCACCGTCGGGGCCTTTTCGGCTCCCTCGGTGGCCTCAAAGTAACTCTTCTTCGGATCGAAACCGAACAGGCCGGCCAGGAGATTCGCCGGGAAACGGCGGACGGCCATGTTGTACTCCCGGACCACCTCGTTGAAGCGGCGGCGCTCGACCGAGATCCGGTTCTCGGTGCCGGTCAGTTCGTCCTGCAAGGCCATGAAGTTCTGGTTGGCCTTCAGTTCGGGGTAGTTTTCCACTACGACCATCAGACGGCCAAGCGCGCCTTCCATCTGCGTGGCCGCTTCTGCTTTCTGGTCGGTCGTCTTCGCCTCGCCCCACTGGCTGCGCAGGCGGGTGATCTCCTCGAACAGGTTGCTCTCGTGGGCGGCGTAGCCCTTGACGGTGTTGACCAGGTTCGGGATCAGGTCGTACCGGCGCTGCAGCACGGTCTCGACCTGCGCCCAGGCCGTGCCCGCGTTCTCGTCCAGGTTAACGAGCTTGTTGTACATACTGATGAGCATCAGGGCCAGGACGACGATGATGCCGACGATGGTGAACAGGGTCTTTTTCACTGCCCGGGTCTCCTTCTTGTTACTGGTGAGTTCTAAAAGCTTTTACCAACTGCGGCCGGCCCCCCCGCCGCCCGAACGTCCGCCTCCAAAACCGCCGAAGCTGCTGCCTCCCCCGCTGCTGCTTGAACTGGAACGTCCCCCGCCGGACGAATGGGAATCCGATCCGCCCCGGTATTCGCCCGCGCCCATTTTCTTTCCGAATATCCCGACCAGAACCAGGATGAAGATGAAGACGGCGACGAAGGCCAGGGCCGCGATGGCCCCGCCGGATAGCGCCTGGCCACTGGACGCCGAAGCGGGGGGGGCGCCGGTCAGTGACATGCTGATTTCCGCGGGAGCCGCCGAGGTCAGGTTCACTCCGGCTTCCTGCGCGGCCACCAGGGCGAGGGCCACGGCGCCGTGCGTCAGGCCGTCGGCATACCGGTTTTCCTTGAAGAAGGGGATCACTTCCTCGTCGAGGATCCGGCCCGCCTTGGAATCCGGAATCGCGCCCTCGAGCCCGTAGCCCACCTCGATCCAGACCTGACGGTCCTCCACGGCGGTCAGTAACAAGGCGCCGTTGTCCTTCCCTTTCTGCCCGATGCCCCACTTTTCGAACAGGCGGTTGGCAAAGTCGTCGATCACGCCCCCTTCCAGGCTCTTCAGCGTGACCACGGCCACCTCGGCGCCCGTCCGCGTTTTCAGCTCCCCGAGGAAGGTTTCCAGTTTGACCCGGGAGGGTTCGTCGAAGAGCCCCGCGAAATCGTTGAGGTATCCCGCGGGTTGCAGCCGGGCCAACAGGGCATCGGAAGCCCCCGCCGTCCGGACCACCGCCATGCACAAGAGAACAAAAACCCCGGCACGCATTTTCATGGCGGCCAGTTAAGCAGAGCCGCGCACCAATTCAAGCAAAAGCCACACGGCCGGCATGCCTTGGCAAGAGACGGCCTCTGCGCTAGGATACTTCGGCAGCCGCAAGGCCCATCCATGAACAGGCCGGACCAGTCCATGCCCTCCTCCGCTGAAGAACACGAAGCCCGCCTGGCCGAGTCCGAGCGGCGGGTGCAGCAGCTCCGGGCACAACTGGACGCCACGACGCAGGCCCTGAAGGAGAGCGAAAAAAACCTGCGCCGCATGGCCCACCTGGACGCATTGACGGGATTATTCAACCGGCGAGGGCTGGAACAGGAATTGCGCCGCGCCTGCGCGCTCTCCGAGCGCCGGAAACAATTCCTGGGCCTGCTGGTCGTCGACCTGGATCACTTCAAGATGATCAACGACACGCACGGCCATCCCGTAGGCGACCAGGTGCTCCGGGAATGCGCGGACCTGCTGAAGGACGGGCTTCGCGTGTCGGATATCCTGTGCCGTTACGGCGGCGACGAGATGATCGTGGTCCTTCCCCTCGCCGACCCGGACGAGACCCGGTCCGTCGCGGAGCGCATGCTCGACGCAGTCCGCCGTCATGTCTTCTGCGTCGGGCGCCAGAACCTGCACCTGACGATCTCGATCGGCGCCGCGTGCTGCCAGCCCGAAGCCGGCAGTGCCGCCGATGAGCTGCTGATCGAGGCCGACCAGGCCCTCTACCGGGCCAAGCAGGGCGGCCGCGACCGGGCGGTATTCTGGGCGGTCCGGCCGACCGGCCCCGAACCCGGGACGCCCATCACGCCGGGCCCCGGCGATGCCGCGCGGCCCGGCCGTGTGATGATCGTGGACGATGACGAGCGCCTGGCCTCCTACATGCAGCGGATCCTGGAAGCCGACGGACACCAAGCGTCGTTCCAAACGGCCGGCCGGCCGGCGCGCGAGCAGATGGAAAAAGAGGCCGGGACCTTCGACGTGGCCCTCGTGGACCTGTATCTCCAGGAGGAAAGCGGATGGGACCTCCTCCAGGCCTTGCGGCGGCAGGACGATACGCTGGTCGGCATCGTGGTCACCGGCGCGGCGACGATGGACAACGCCGTGGAGGCGCTGCGGAGCGGGGCGTTCGACTTCATCGCCAAGCCTTTCGAGCCCGCGCTCCTGCGCGCCGTGGTGGACCGGGCGCTGCGGTACCGGCGCCTGCTGCTGGAAAACCGCCGGTACCAGCTTCACCTCGAAGAGATGGTGCGGGAAAAGAGCGCGGCGTTGATCCGGGCCCTGGAACGCCTCCGGACCTCCTACCAGTTCACGCTGGAGGCGCTGGCCGCCATGCTGGACGCGCGGGAAAAACAGACCGGCGAGCACAGCAAGCGCGTGGCGGAAATCACCCGCCTCCTCGCGAGGACGATGGGCGTGCCGGAAGACCAGGTGGACCTCATGGGCCAGGGCGCCCTGCTGCACGACATCGGCAAGATCGGCATCCCCGACCACATCCTGCTCAAGGACGGACCGCTGTCGGAAGAAGAATGGGGCATTGTCCGGAAACACCCGGAGATCGGCTACCGCATCCTGCGCCGCAGCCCGGAGCTGGAACAGGCGGCGGAAATCGTGCGCTCGCACCAGGAGCGGTTTGACGGCCGGGGGTATCCGCGCGGGCTGGAGGGGACGGAGATCTGCCTCGGGGCCCGGATCTTCGCCGTTGCGGACGCCTATGACGCCATCCGCGCCACCCGGCCGTACGCCCCCGGCCATTCCCGGGCGGAGGCCCTGGCCGAGATCCAGCGGCACCGCGGCACCCAGTTCGACCCGGCCGTGGTGGACGCGCTGGTCCGCTGCCTGCCGGAGATCGAGATCCAGGCGTGGTGGCCGGAAAACCCGCCGGGCCTGGATTGACTTTGTCTGATCCCCGTTCTTGAATCCGTCCGTCCGGCCGTTACAATCGCGGCCATCATGAAAAAATGGATTTCTTCCGCCATCCTCTACCAGGTCAACTTGCGGTCGCTGGCGTCGCGCGATCCGCGTAACGCCATCGAGGCCTTCAAGGCCGCAGCCGGCCGGCCGACGGAATCGCCGTTGGCCTACCTGTCGCGCCACCTGCCGGTCATCAAGAAGCTGGGGGCCAACGTGGTCTACCTGCTGCCCCCCTATCCCATGGGCCTCCACGGGCGCAAGGGCATCGGGTCCCCCTACTCCAGCCGCGATTTTTACTCCGTCGAGCCGGAATGCGGCAGCAAGGAAGAACTGGCCGATCTCGTCCGGCGGGCCCATCGCATGCGCCTGAAGGTGATCCTCGACATCACTCCGAACCACACGGCGCGGGATCACGCCTGGATCGCGTCGAACCCCGAGTTCTACGTCAAGGCGCCGAACGGCGAGCCGTTCTACGATTGCGACTGGTCGGACACGGCCAAGCTCGACTACACCGCGCCGGGCCTGCGCCGCGAGATGATCGAGGTCTACCATCACTGGTTGAGCTTCCTGGGCCCGGACGCCGACGGCCAGCCGGACGGCGTGGACGGGTTCCGCCTCGACATGGCGCATTTCATCAACGACAAGAGCTTCTGGAACGAGGCCATGCCCGAGCTCAAGGCGCGCCACCCGTCCCGCCAACTGCTCTTCCTCGCGGAGTGCTACGGCACCCAGAACAACATGGATCTCTTCGCGCGCGGCATCAACGCGGCGTACGACGACGATTTCTACAAGACCTTCTCGTACCTGTACGGCGTGGACGAGGAAGGGCGCTCGGTGATCTGCCCCTCCCCCGACGCGGAGACCAATGGCGATTTTCTCGACAAGTGGGAGGCCTTCAAAGCGCGCGGCATCGCGGGCGCCGTAGAAACCGCACTGCTGAACTACGAAAGCCTCCTGCCGCCCGATGAAGACAGCCCGCGCCTGGCCCGCTATACGGATAACCATGACGAGGGCCGAGGCCTGTACCGCGCGGGCCCGGGCGCCGTGCGCGCGATGATGCAGGTGGCCTTCCTGTCCGGCCATAGCCTGCCGTTCATCCTGACCGGGCAGGAATTCGGCGCGCTCAATCGGCCCTCGATCCACTCGCGCATCGGGCTCTGCGACAAGGGCCGCCGCGTGCGGACGCCGCGGGGCACGCGCGTCGAGGCCGGCCTGGAGTGGGAAGGCAACATCTTCGCTCGTACTCCCGAAGAACGCTCGGAATGGTTCCGTTTCTACCGGGACCTGATCCAACTGCGCCTGAAGAACCGGGAACTGCTGCGCGGCCGGTTCCAACTGCTCGACGCCGGGGAGGATGTTCCGCCGGCCGAACGCACCGTGATCGCGTTCGAGCGGCACCTGCGGCGCTCGGCCCTGCGCTGCGCCGTCAATCTCGGGCCGGAGCCCCGCGCGCTGCCGCCGTTCTGCGCGCCATCGGGCGAAACGGTCCTATACGGCCAAATGGTCGACGGCACCTTGCCTCCGTTCAGCGCGATCGTTGTTCGCGCCGGATGATTCGGCCACGCGCTGACGCGCGCGGCTACGGGGGCGACGTCACCAGACGGTAAAAGCCCCCGGCGTTGGTGACGGCCTCCGACCAGGAGGCGCGGCTGCTCGACCCCGTAACCTGACCGACTCCGACCCATGGACCCGAGAGCAGGACGGCGGCGGATACTTCATAGACGCGGCCGGAGCCGGATGCGAATTCCAGTTGCAATTGATTCCCGGAGCCCAGCCACGCGGAGACGCGGAAGTAATCGCCGGAATCATTCGGGTCCGTCCCCGACCATACCTCCGGGCCGTCCGCCATGCCGTCGCCGTCGCTGTCCGGATTGTTGGAACTCGTGCCCGTGGAGTAGCCGTTGATGAAAAGGCCGTCGCCGGTCTCCCGGATATCCGGCAGGCCATCACCGTCGGAGTCCGACTGGTTTAAAAAGAAAAGGATGTTGTCATAGTACATCTGCCGGTTCGTCACGGGGGCCACTTCGTTGCCGAGGACGATCTGGCTGACGGCGCGGAAATCGAACGCGCCGCTGGCGTTGGTCTCCTGGAAGTCCGCGAACGGGATGACATACGACCGGTACGCCGTGGTCGGATTCGGGCCGTAGGCCGGGGATAGAAACACGCGCGAGGAACGGTTGGAGGCTCCCGTGCGTCCGAAGTACACGTACGGGCGATTGGTGGTGCCGTCGGCGGCGCGGGCATGGAATTCCACGCTGTTCAGGGCCCCGGCATTGATGTTGGTCCACCCGCGGTTGAACGCGAACCCCACCTCGCCCCAGGAATGCGTGTACACGCAGACCATGTGGTTCAGCCCTTCGTAGGGCGCCCAGTTGGTTTCGAAGCCCTGCGCCTTCGAGACCCACACCGCGCCGTTGGTCAGTGGCCGGGAGCCGGGCTCCCCGTCGTACAACAGGATCGGCGCCGGCACTGTCACCTGCCGAACCGTGACCGTGGCCTGCCCCGTACCGCTGGCGCCTTCCGCGTCGAGGGCCGTGACCGTGAGCGCCTTGGCCCCGGGAACGGCCGCCGCGCCGGCGGAAAGGCTGAAGCGGCACCCGTACACCCCGTTCCCCGCCGCGCCGTCGTCCACGAGCCCGTCGTCCTTCATGATCGTGGCCGCGGATTGCCCGGCGGCGGACAGGTTGGCCAGCACGACCTCGATGTCGTCGAGCCGGTCGGTGACCGACGCGAGCAGCCTGATCTGGCTGACCGCGTTGCTCTCGTTCAGCGCGGCGGGCGTGGCGGCGGCGGACTCGACGACCGGCCCGTTGGTGGAATACGGATTGTCGGCCGTGAAGAGCATGTCGTCCATCCAGCACGTCACCCGGTTGCTTCCGTTGTCCGTGAAGAGGAACTGGCTCACCGCGCCGAAGTCGTAGTCGGCGGGGCTGTTGGTCTCCTTCCAGGCCGTCAGCGGGATCGAGACGAGCTGGTAATTCGTGGATGGAGCGGCGAGATAGTTGGTGATGTACACCGGCGTGGACTTCCCGCCGGCAGCCCGGCTGAACTGGAGACGCAGGTTGTTCCATAAATCGTTGGTCAGGCGCAGGTAGAAATGGAAGGCGTAGTAGCCGCGCGCGTCGGAATCGGTCCAACCCTCGTTCCAGCCGTACCAGACCTGGCCGTTGGTGACGATGGTGACCGCGAGGTGCCGGGTGCCTCCGTGCGGCGCGCGGTTCGTCTCGCCGATCCACGCCGTGACCCCGTCCACCCAGGCCCCCGCGTTGCCGGCGATCAGCGGCTTGCCGCCGGGCTCGCCGTCGTAGACCACCAGGTTCGTCATGGCCGCGGAGGTGACGCACAGTTCCGGCGAGGGCGCGCTGACGTTGGGCGGGGCCTTATCGTCCCGGGCGGCGACCTGGTAGTAATACGCGAGGTTCGGCGCGAGGCCCCGGTTCGTGAAGGCCGTCGCGTTGCTGACGACGGCGTACAAGGACAGCGCGCCGGGCTCGAAGCCCCGGTACACCGGGTACCCCGCCAGGTCCGGCGCGGTGACCGCGCGCCACGTGAGGACCGCCTGGTTGTTCCGCTGCCGCGCGCGGAAAAGCCCGGGCGTGGGCGGGGCGGTGACGTCGTCGTTGGGCGCGGAATTCGTCGTGGCGTTCTGGCCGGGGACGAGGGTTGAATTCAGCACGCGGTACTCCGACTCGGCAACGAGGGCGTAGTAGTGATCGCCCGAGCTCGTGACCTCGTGTGCGAACCGCTCGACGCCCGCCGGCACGCCGCTGGTCAGCAGCACGCCCTCAACGATGTTGGTGATCGCCATCGCCGCGTGGTAGAGCCGGTACGTCTCGCCCGTGACGGCGAACTGATCCGCCCACGTGACGACGTTCGTCCCCGCCGCGCTGTGGTCCGCGGTCAGTCCGACCGGCACACCGGGAACATCGGGCACGTACGGGCCGGCCACGCGCAGGATATTGCTGCCGGCGAAAACGCCGGGCATGGTCAGCCAGAGCCGGCGGCCCGGGTCGTCCACCGAGGCGTAGTAACCCGTATCGGCCACGAGACTTGTCCCGCCCCACGTCACGGCGAGCGGCGGCGCGGCGCCACGGTACTCGTGAACGATGAACGTCGGGTTTCGAAGCGCCCCGTTGGTCACCGTCAGGCTCCAGTGGGCCGTGTTGGTGAGCGAGGCCTCGATGTCCCACGTCCAGTAGACGGGGTTGTAGCCGGGCGGATCGTAGGCAACGACCAGCGGACACCCCACCCCGTCCACGCCCTGCGTGATGACCGTTCCGTCCCACGCGGTCATGCGCGCGCCGCCGCCATGAATCCGCTCCTGCTCCGCCCGCGCGGTCGTGACGCCGCCGCGCGCGGTCGAGTTGAGCACGATCGCCAGGCTGTAATTGAGGTAGGGCTCGGGTGAGCCGGACCCGTGCCCGCCGGTCACCGCCCCGAGCGGCGTGCCCCAGGTGATGCCCTCGTAGTTGGACGGGTTCATGCCGGGCGCGTTCATCTGGTAGCCCATCTCCGTGTAATACGGCAGGTTGGTTCCGGAGGTCCCGTGTGAGGGGGGCTTTCCCCCCGCGCGCTGGAGTTGGCTCCGGGTCTGGATGAACCCGATCTCACGCGCGGTGTTCGTGTCCCATTCCCAGACGTACGGCACCGTGTTCGGCTCCAAGTAGGTCCAGTTCCCGGAGAACCGGTTCGTGTAGATGAACTTGAAGTCCCGGCCCCACTCGAAGCCGCCGGCCTTGCCGAACACGGAGTTGTCGCCGTTCCAGTCCCACATGCCGTACGGGCCGCGCGAGTCGTGGTCCAGGCCCTCGTAGCCCGTCTCGCTGCCATCGTAGGTCAGGGCATACAGGAAGTGGTCGTCGCCGGTCCGGAAGTGGTAATCGAGCGTGACGCGCCATTGGCCGAGGGCGGCGTTGGTTTCCTGGATCGGCTCGTCGAAGGTGATCCGCCAGATGGCATGATGCGGGCCGGCGAACCGCCACGTGGCGGCCGCGTTGGTCGCGTGGAGCTTGGAGTTGATCCAACCCTTTGGTCCGCCGGCGGGGATCGTGTAGTGGTTGACGAGGTGGCCCAATCCCGAGAGATCGTCGTCCCACGGTTCGTTGCAGACCACCTCGCCGCCCCCCGCGCCCCGGTACGAGAAGCGCGTGATATAGCCGCCGGTATAATTCGTGTTCCCGCGGGCCTGGACCAGGTAGCACGTGCGATTGAATCCCGACGCGTCCTGCCAGGAAACGACGTCACACAGCGAGACGTCGGCCCACGGTCCCGGGCCAGCCTGCCCGTTGGTGACGACCAGGGCCCGGCACGGAAACGCCAGGGCCGCTGCCAGCAGCAGAATGCTGTGCCATACTCGCCGCATGGGTCTACTATAGACTACGTTCGGACATGGCTAAAGGCTTAACGAGGCCGTTCCTATTCATACTCGTAATCTTACTCGTACTCTCTGCCACTTGAAGAGAGCACGAGTTAGAGTAAGAATGGGAAGGGGGCCTTGAATCCACCCCCGTTTCTGCCAGACTCCCGGCCAAGGAGGAACCCATGAAGACTCTCGTACGCGGCATGGTGGCATTGGTTGCAGGCATCGGTTTGCTTTCCGGCTGCGGCGCATCGGAGGAGCCGGCCGGCGAGTCCACCGCCGCGCCCGCCAAGGCGACCGCTCCTACGGAAGTCACGATCAAGGCGCCGGACGAAACCACCGACGTGGCGCTGCAGCTTGTCCGGCCCTCGGGCTGGGAGGTCAATCCCGACTACGGGACGCTGGTGTACGAGCCCCCGAACCGGGACGACTATGTGGATACGCCCAACATAGAAATCCGCGCCGCCGTCGAGGGTGAAGTGTCGGCCGCGGCCGTTCCCGTCAACATCGCGCGCCTGATCGGGGCCGCCAAGGAAGGCTGGAAGAAAATCCAGACGGGCAACGAGGCCCTCGATGCCCAAAACGCGAACGTGGAAGTGGTCGAGGAGTCGGCGGACGACGGGGATTGGCTGCTCATTCTGAAAGTCACGTACCCGGAAGGCGTGTCGGAGGCCATGTACCCGCCGCGCTACTGGATCTACCGTTATCTCCACCGCGCGGACGAGCCCTTTTTCGTGTGCATCAAGGGCGGCGTGACCCTGCGCTACGCGGACCAGTTTCTCCCGGCCGTGACCGAGGCCTGCAGGAGCGCGAAGCGGATGTAAAGAACAGGATGGCCCGCTCGGCTTTCTTCTCGCGGGCCGGGGGCGGCCCGCCTCCACCGCCTGCACCCGGAATCCTTGGAGGCGTCGCGCCCCGCGGGGCAACGAATGCGTCGCCTTTGCCTTCCCCGGCCGGTTCCTCTATCATCTTGCCCGCGATGAGCGCGAGCGGCATGCGGACAGGAATCGGCTTGGTCACCCTGCTCCTGATCGGCGCCCCGGCCGGCGAGGCCCGGGCGGGCTGGGTGGAGCAGGCCGGCGGCCGGACGATCATCCATGTCTCGCTCTTCGACTTGCCCGACCCGTCGCGCACCGACGCCGCGACTCGCGCGGACGCGGCCGCGGTCCGCGAGTTCATTCGCCGGTTCCCCGCCCTCTTCGCGGAGAAATACCGCGAGCGATACCGCGCGGACCCGGCGCGGTACGGCGCGTTCGACTGGGACCACGTCGAGATCCGGCTGGAGCGCTTCTCGGGCATCCAGGTCGAGGGCGTGGAGTCGGACCTGCTCGCCATCGCCGGGGGCATGGCGCCGGACGTGCTCTACGTCAACTTCCGCAAGTCGGACACCTATATCCAGAACGGCTTCCTGTACCCGCTCGACGGACCCGGCGACGAGTACCTGGCGTCCATGACCGAGGACGAACTGGCCCTGCGCGTGAACCCGAAGATATGGCCGGTCATCCGGCGGCGCGGCCCGGGCGGCGGGAAGCACGTCTGGGCCCTGCCCTACGGCGGCGCCCTCGGCCGCGTGCTGCTCTACCGCAAGGACCTGTTCGACGAGGCGGGCCTCGCGTACCCGACGAAGGACTGGACGTGGGACGACCTGCTCCATGCGGCGCGGCGCCTGACCCGGCCGGAGGAGGGCCGCTACGGCCTGGCCATGGGCCGCGGCAAGCACGAGAGCTGGTACTGGGTCACCTTCCTCTGGTCCGCGGGCGGCGAGGTGATGACGTACGACGAGGGGCAGGACGAGTGGCGGATCGCCTTCGACAGCCCCGCGGGCGTCGAGGCGCTGGACTTCTACACGCGGCTGGGCGCGGAGCCGTGGACCGACGAGGACGGCCGCCCGCGCCGGGGCTATGCCTACAAGGATCCGCGCTTCTCGTTCCGCAAGTGGGAGCGCGGCGAGATCGGCATGGTCTTCGCCTACGTGGACGAGAAACTCTTTTCGACCATCAACCCGGACCTGACCGGCATGGCGCCGGTGCCGCTCGGGCCCGGCGGTGGGCGCGGCGCGGAACTCAACAGCCGCATGATGGGCCTGTTCGCCGGCATCGGGCACCCCGCGGTCCGCGACGCGGCGTGGGAATACATCCGCTTCTTCGACAGCCGCGAGGCCCTGGCCCTCAAGACCCGCGTGCTGGTCGAGGGCGGCCTGGGCCAGTTCGTCAACCCGCGCTACCTCGAGCTGTTCGGCTACGGCGACCTGGTCCGCCTTTCGCCGCCCGGCTGGGCGGAGACCTTCCGGATCGCGATCGAGACCGGCCGCCCCGAGCCGTACGGGCGGCACAGCAACATCGCCTACAACCTCATGACCCTGCCCCTCCAGGAAGCGGAGCAGAGGGCCCTGCGCGGCGACCTGCCGCAGGACGGCCCGGCGCGGCGTGAAGTCCTGGCCGGTCTGCTCAAGGACGCCGCCGATCAGGCCCGGGCGGACATGCTGGACGTGATTCCCCCGGCGCGCCGCCGGGTCCAGCGCCTGACGGCGGCGGTCGTGCTGGTTTCGATCGGCGTCGCCTTCGGGTGGATGTTCCGGCGAGTGAGCCGGGCGTTCGCGCCCGACGCGGGAGCGGGCGCGCCGCGGGCCGGCTGGGCGTTCCGGCGCTACGCGGGGGCCTACCTCATGCTCCTGCCCGCCGTCGCGGCGATCTTCGTGTGGCGCTACGTCCCGCTCGCGCGCGGAGCGGCGATGGCCTTCCAGGACTACCGCCTCCTCGGCGACTCGGCCTGGGTCGGCCTGGACAACTTCGGGCGGGTGCTCTGGAGCGTCGACTGGTGGCTCGCGCTCTGGAACGCCCTGCGTTACAGCGCGCTGGTCATGGGCCTGACCTTCCTGCCGCCGGTGATCCTGGCCATCCTGCTGCAGGAAGTGCCGCGCGGCCGCGTGGTGTTCCGCGTGATGTACTACCTGCCCGCGGTCATGACCGGCCTGGTCGTGGTGCTGCTCTGGAAATCCTTCTACGAGCCCGGCGAGCGCGGCGTGCTGAACGCCCTGTGGCTGCGCATCCCCGCGTGGGGCTTCCTCGCGGCCGGCGGGCTGCTGCTCTGGGCCGGCCTGTCCTTCGCGCGTCGCCTGCGGTTCCACGACCGGCCGGGCATCGCCGCGCTCTTCCTGCTGGCGGGCGGCGCGGCCGCCCTGCTGTGCTGGCGCCTCGCCTGGCCCCTGCTGGTCGAGGCCGGCGCGCCGTGGTGGAAGCGGCTGCTGGCGACCCACCAGGACCCGCAGCGCTGGCTCGGCGACCCGCGGACCGCCATGCCCGCCTGCGTGCTCCCGATGCTCTGGGCCGGCATGGGCCCCGGCAGCCTGATCTACCTCGCCGCGCTCAAGTCCATCCCGGACGAGCTCTACGAGGCCGCCGAGCTCGACGGCGCGACGTTCACCGACAAGATTCTCTTCGTCGTCTTCCCGATGCTCAAGCCGCTCCTGATCATCAACTCCGTCGGCGTCTTCATCGGCTCCTGGCACGGCGCGGCGGACACCATCCTCGCCATGACGGGCGGCGCGGCGGGCACCGAGGTCGCCGGCCTCCACATCTTCTACAAGGCCTTCCTCTTTCTCCAGTTCGGCCCGGCCACGGCCATGGCCTGGATCCTCGCGCTCCTGTTGATCGGGTTCACGGTCTACCAGCTCCGCATCCTGTCGCGCCTGGAGTTCCGTACGGCACAGGGGGTGGAGGGATGAGGAGTGGAGTGGTCAGTGTTCAGTGTTCGGTGTTCAGGGGGCAAGCCTAGCGATGCCGCTCCTTCCCCACACCGGCCGCCGCCACCCGCGCACGCGGGTCTTTCTCGCGGCCATGTACCTGCTGCTCTTCGCGGGCGCGGCCACGATGATCTACCCGTTCCTGCTCATGATCTCCGGCAGCGTGAAAAGCGCCGTGGACATCCAGGACTTGAGCCTGTGGCCGCGCTACCTGACCGAAGACGCCGCGCTGTACCGCTCGTACGTCGAGGGCCTCTTCAACGAGAGCCTGGAGCTGTGCCGCGTCACGTACGACGCGGACGCGCGCTCGTTCCAGGCCGTCGAGCCGCCCGCCGCGCCCAACGCGAAACTCGTCGCCGAATGGGACGCCTTCCGCGCCTCGGCGGGCCTGCCGGACACGGCCTTCCTGCTCGGGTTCGTCGAGGCCCACCAGTCGCGCACGGTCCCCGAAATGCTGCGCGGGTTCAAGGAGTGGCTGCGCGGCCGGTACGGGCGCGGGATCGCCGGGGTCAACCGCGCGCTGGGCACGGACTTCGTCAATTGGAACGCGGTCTTCGTCGTCGCGGAAAACTACGGTCTGCGCCTGCGGCAGGCGCCCCGCGATGCCTTCTCCATGGCCTTCCGGGAATTCAAGATGACGCAGCCCGAGCGGAACCGCGTGTACGTCTCGCTCGAAGGCGTCTTCCGCCACCTGTACCTGAAACCGCAGTTCGGCCCGGACATCGCGGATTACAATCGCATCCACGGCACGGCCTGGCCCGACTACTCGGCCATTCCCCTTCCCTCCGCCTGCGCCGGGAACGCGGAGCCCGAACGGGCGGCCTGGGAGGACTTCGTCCGCCGGACGGTCAACCTGCTGTGGGTGCGGCTGGACGACTCCGCCGCCCCGGCCTACCGCGCCTTCCTCGCCGCCAAGTACCCGGACCTTTCGTCGCTCAACCGCCTTTACGGAACGTCCTGCACGGCCTTCGGGGACATCCCGGTGCCGACGGAGCCGCCGGCCGCGGGCCTGCCGATGAGCGACTGGGACGCGTTCCTGAAGGGCTGGCATGACCCGGCGGGCGGCGCGGTCCACGCCGCACCGGTCGAAGCGCTGCGCCTCGCCGGCCCGGAATTCGCCTTCCGCGACTTCCTGGAGCGGAAATACGGATCCGTCGCCGCGCTGAATGCCGCGTGCGGGACGGAGTTCGCTTCCTTTCTCAATATTTCCATCCCCCAGCGCGACGCTCACTACCTGGCGTTTCTCGATGCGCGCCGGGCGCTGCGGATCGAGTTCGCCCTGCGCAACTACCGGACGGTGCTCGATTACCTGCTCTGGCACGGGCGCGGGCTGGTGAACACCGCGATCTACTGCGGGCTCTCGGTGCTGATCGCCCTGCTGGTCAATCCGCTGGCCGCGTACGCGTTGAGCCGGCACCGGCCGCCGAGCGCCTACAAGCTGCTGCTCTTCATGCTCCTGACGATGGCCTTTCCGCCGATCGTCACGCAGATCCCCGTCTTCCTGATGCTGCGCGACGCGAAGCTGCTGAACACCTTCGCTGCGCTCGTCCTGCCCGGCATGGCGCACGGGTATTCCATTTTCCTGCTCAAGGGGTTCTTCGACTCCCTGCCGCGCGAACTGTACGAGAGCGCGGAGCTCGACGGCGCCGGGGAGTGGACGATCTTCTGGCAGATCACGATGAGCCTCTCCCGGCCGATCCTCGCCGTGATCGCGCTCTCCGCGTTCACGGCGGCCTACGCGAACTTCATGTTCGCCCTGCTGATCTGCCAGGACGAGCGGATGTGGACGCTGATGGTCTGGCTCTACCAGTTGCAGTCCCGCAGCGGCCAGGCGGTGATCTACGCCTCGCTCCTCGTCGCCGCCCTCCCGACCCTGCTGATCTTCCTCTTCTGCCAGAAGATCATCCTGCGCGGCATCGTCATCCCGGTGGAGCGCTGACCGACCCATTCGCCGGAAAGTCAAGGGGGCCTTTCCGTTCCTTGTGGGTGCGGCTCTTGACCGTATGGGTATAGATCATCGTCGTCCGCACGTCGCTGTGGCCGAGCATTTCCTGGATGGTCCGGATGTCGTAATTGTTCAACAGCAGGTGGCTGGCGAACGAATGGCGGAAGGTGTGGGCGGTGACGCGCTTGGGGATGCGCGCCTGGCGCACCGCGGCGTGGAGCGCCTTCTGGAAGACCGACTCGTGCATGTGATAGCGCCGATACTCGCCCTTGTCGGGGACGAAGGTCAACGTCTTGGCCGGGAAGACCCACTGCCAGACCAGTTCCCGGGAGGCGCTTTTCCATTTCCGATCCAGTGCGCCCGGCATGAACACGCCCGCGAAGCCGGCCTTCAGATCCTTGTCGAACAACGCGCCCACGCGCTCCATGTGGCGTTTGAGTTCGGGGATCAGCTTTTCCGGCAAGGGCACGGTCCGGTCCTTTTTCCCCTTCCCGTCGTGAACCGTCAGGATGCCGTCATCGAAATTGAGGCAACCCACCCGCAGGTTCAGCGCCTCAAACATGCGCAAGCCGCAACCGTACAGGAGGCTGACGACCAGGTTGAAAGGATACGCCAGCCCCCCGATCACGCGATCCACCTCCTCTCGCGTCAACACGACCGGGATATAGCGCTTCCGCCGCGCCCGGACCACCTTGCCCTTGGCCGACACACAAGCAGGGCCGTATTCGCTCTCGCCTGTGGCAGACATCGCCGACAGCGACAGGACGCGCGCCCTCTTGCCACATGGGATGCTATACCTTGGGAGTTCCGGAAACGGGGACGACCTCGTAGTTCTCCTCACATCCAAAGACATTATGGACTGCAAAGTCGGACTCGTCTCACACGAAGAGGTGGCAACTGCTGGAACTCCCGCCGATGTATGTGTCACCATTTGCGACAATCTTCTCGAGCTCCTTTGCCGCGCAGTTGAGGAGAAGTATCTGCCGCTAGACTACTTCGTGGCGATTGAACACGAGCGTGCGAAGTCGAGGATGAAGCAATGATTGCCCGAACCGCTCTTCAGCCTATCGGCGACCCGGGTTCGCCTCAGGCTGAACGCTGACGTTCGGGCAACAGACACAACCGCACTGTTGACGGGCCCATATCGATAGTGTACTAGTAAGACAGATAGGAGAACGATATGAGCACTGTTACATTGTCGCCAAAATACCAAGTGGTGATTCCACGTTCCGTCCGGGAACGCATCCGACTCCAACCAGGCGAGCAGCTTCAGGTCATCAGTTTCGATGACCGCATTGAGCTTGTGCCCGTTCGCCCCATGCGAAAGATGAAGGGCTTTCTCAAGGGACTGGACGCGACATTCACGAGGGACGAGGAAGACCGAGCATGAACATAGTCGATTCCTCGGGTTGGATTGAGTACTTCTTCGGAGGCTCAAACGCGGACTTCTTCTCTGCGGCGATAGAAGGCACCGACAAGCTGCTTGTCCCAACGATCTGCCTATACGAAGTCTTCAAGAAGGCGAACATTGTGGCGGATGAAGCAAGAGCCCTGCAGCTTGTTGGACAGATGAAGCAAGGACGCGTTGTCGATATGACAGAAGACATTGCCCTGCGAGCGGCACTCATCAGTATCAAACACACACTTCCAATGGCAGACAGCTTAATACTCTCGACCGCATATGCACATCGGGCAGCCCTTTGGACACAGGATGAACATTTCAGAGGGCTTGAGAATGTGAACTTCAAGGAAGCCCGAACCACCATTAAGCCCTTAAGGTCAACCGCAAAAAACGGGTCCTATAAGTAACTATTTTGCCCTCCAGAAAACAGAGTCCAAAACAGAGACTTTCAGCAATCTCTTCCTGGCCCCAACCGACTTT
>JAGNIJ010000051.1 GCA_018001225.1 Kiritimatiellia bacterium
GGTCGCCTCGGACGTGATCAGTCTCGTGTACTACCGGGCCGACCAGGACACGCTGACCCTCGCCTTCCGGAACGGGCCGGTCTACGAGTACAGCGCGGTGCCGGCGTCCGTGTTCTACGGGCTCATGGATTCGCAGAGGAAGGGCTCGTACTACAACCAGCGCATCCGCGGGCACTTCCCGTCGCGGCGGCTGGCACTGTCGGCGCCCGGCGAGGAAATCTGAACGGGGCCGGCCGCCCGCGCGCCCCCGGCACGAGCCGGGGGCCCCTCGTGCCGGACGGGGCGAAAAGGTTCCGCGCCGATCACGAAACCGGGGATAGCAAGGAATCGGGCGGCCGCGGTGGATACAGGTGGCAGTTCACCTGCCGGCCCTCCGTGGTGGCAGTCGGAGGGTAGTCCCGCTGGCACGCTGCCATGGCCTTCGGACAGCGCGCGTGGAATGGGCAGCCGGAGGGCGGATTCAGGGGCGAGGGCGGCTCGCCGGGCAGGACCAGCGCCCGGCCTCGCGGCCGGCCGGGCACCAGAACGGCCGCGAGCAGGGCCTGGGTATACGGATGCAGGGGGCGGTCCATGACCGCGCCCGCCGGGCCCTCCTCGACGATCCGACCGAGATACATGACGGCGATCCGGTCGCTCAAGTGGCGCACCACGCTCAAGTCATGCGAGATGAACAGGTAGGACAGCCGGTACTTCTCGCGCAGGTCCATGAGCAGGTTGATGACCTGCGCCTGCACGGAAACGTCCAGCGAACTCACCGGTTCATCGCACACGACCAGGGACGGGCGCAGCGAGATGGCGCGGGCCAGGCTGATGCGCTGGCGCTGCCCGCCGGAAAATTCAAACGGATAGCGATACAAGGCCTCGGGCGGGAGCCCCACCTCCGCCAGCAATCGCGCGCCCTCATCCTCCCGCGCCCCCTGGAGCAGGCTATGCTCCTGTATTCCTTCCGTCAGAATATCCAGCACGGTCAGGCGTGGATTCAACGACGCCACGGGATCCTGGAAAATCATCTGGAGATGTCGGCCCGCGCGCTTGCGTTCGGCGCGGGAGAGCGTCTTCATGTCGGCGCCCTGGAACAGGATGTGCCCCGAACGGGGCCGCTCCAGGCCGACAATGCTTCGGCCCAGCGTCGTCTTCCCGCAACCCGACTCCCCCACCAGGCCGAGCGTCTCGCCCTCCATGACGTGCAGCGACACGCCGTCCACGGCCTTGACGTGGCCGACGACGCGGTTGAGCAACCCGCGGCGAACCGGGAACCAGGTCCGCAGGTCGCGGATTTCCAGCAATGGAGCGCCTCCCTTCACGGGCCGTTCACCGCCTCGTCCAGGAGAAAGCACGCGGCGCCGCGCCCCTCGCCCCGCCTGTACAGGGGCGGCTCCGCTTGGCGGCACCGCCCGAAAACTTTCGGACATCGATCGGAGAACCGGCACCCCTTCGGATAATTCAGGGGCGACGGGACCTGGCCGGGAATGGCTTCCAGCCTTCCGCCCGGCACCTGCGCGGACGGCATGGAGCGCAGGAGCCCCTGCGTGTAGGGATGCAGCGGCCCACGGAACAAGGACTCGGCCGGCCCCTCCTCCACCACGCGGGCCGCGTACATGACCACCACCCGGGAGCACATAGCCCAGACCGCGCCCATGTCGTGCGTGATCAGGAGGACCGACGTGCTCCGGTCCTTCATGTCGAGCAGCAGGTTGAAAATCTGGGCCTGGATGGTGACGTCCAGCGCCGTCGTGGGCTCGTCGGCGATGATTAGCGCCGGCTCCAGCATGAGCGCCATCGCCAGCATGACGCGCTGCCGCATCCCGCCGGAGAGGTGGTGAGGATAGGCGTCCATGCGCTCGGCGGGCGCGGGAATGCCGACTTTTTTCAACCACTCCGCGCCCAGGCTCCACGCGGCGCGTCGCCCGATTTTTCGATGCATCCGGAGCGTCTCGACCAGTTGATCGCCGACCCGGTGGAGGGGCGACAGCGCCGTCATCGGATCCTGGAATACCATGCTGATGGCCTGGCCGCGCACGCGCCGCAATTCGTCTACCGGCATGGATAGCAGGTCCCGGCCGCGGAACAGGATGGAGCCGGACTCAATGCGGCCGGGCGGGGACGGGATCAGCCGCAGGATGCTCAACGCCGTGACCGTTTTCCCGCAGCCGGACTCGCCTACCAGGCCCAGCACCTCGCCTTCGCCGATGTCGAACGAAACCCGGTCCGCGGCGCGCAACCGGCCCTCGTCGGTGTCGAAGGCAACCGTCAAATCCCGTATCTGGAGCAGCGCGGCCATGGGTTCCGCGGCGCATTGTCACAAATCGACGACAACCTTTGAATCCAAAAAGGGCCCTCCGCCGCAATCTTTCCGACATGCAAGGGCCGTAGGGGCGTCGCTGGCGACGCCCGAGGGCGCCGACAAGCGGCGCCCCTACATGAGGGAGGCATTACCCGCCGACAGGCGCTAGTCCAAGGAAACTTTCAGCCGGTAGTAACGCTGCGAGACGTCGGGCGCGACCGCGTTGGTCCACGACGCCGGGCCGGTCTGGCCGGCGCGCCAATCCTCGACAACGGGCTGCTCGACCGAGGAGGTAAGGTTGGTGAGGTAGTAAATCGAATAGTAGCGGCCCGAGATCGCCGGCCAGGCTACGATCACCTGCTCGACGGCCGCCGCGGCGGGCTCCAGTTCCAGCCCGGAATCCGAATCCGTCGGGTCGGTACCGGCGATGTACTCCTGCCACGCCGCCAGTCCGTCTTCATCCGTGTCGCTCAACTCCGCCGCGTCGTAGTCGTTGGTCGCCGGGTAGTACTCCGCGAGCCACGGCTCCGGTGTTCCACACGCCGCCATGACCTCGGTGAAAGCCGCGTACAGTTGCCGCGGGCGATCGAGGGAAACGGTCATAACAGTCAAATTGGTGTCGCCCTGCGTGTCGCCGCTCCAGCCCGCGAAGCAGTAGTGTTCCGCCGGCGCCGCGGTCACGGTCACGCTCGCGCCGAAGGCATACCAGTCGCTGCCCGGCCCGAGGACCGCGCCGTTCGTCCCCGCGGTCCGGGCGAAGTAGAAATTCGTCGTCCAGCGCCAGGCCAGCGTCGAGTCATTGGTCAGCGAAAAAGACGTGTTGGTCAGCGCGCCACTGGCGGGCACGCTGCCCGTTCCCGTCCACCCTGCGCACACATACTGCGTCTGGCCGCTCACCCACGGCGATCCGCCCACCGAGGCCGCGACCCATGCCCCGTTGGTGAACCAGCTCACCCCGGCCGCGGGCGATGGACTGCCATGCGGGGTCGCCACGACCAACGAATTCGTCGCGGCCGCCTCGGGCAGCGTCACGTTCGCCACGGAGGAATAGTCGCCGGTGCCGCCCGGGGACACCGCCCGCGCCCGGAAGTAATAGGTGGCGAGCGACGTCAACCCCGTTACGGCCTGGCTTGTGCTTGAAACCGTGCGGTTCGAATACGCCGGCAGATAGCACGGGCCCGCGCTCTCCATGCGCGTGATCAGAACGTTGTCGATATAGCAGCTATCCTGCGACCGCGCGGACATGTACCAGCGCACGTACTGCGCTCCCGCAAGGTTCAGGGGGATGTTGGTCTGATACGGCGTGTTGTCGATGGTCCCGCCCGTGCCGTTTTCCACAATACTCGCGCGATCGATCCAGTCGGTTCCGTTGGAGGACGTCTGGACAAGCGTGGTCCAACTGCCCGGATCCGAAGAGGTCCGGATGTAGAAGCTTAAAACGCCGGGATTCGTGCAGGCCGGGGCCAGGATCCAATCGCCGACGCCGTTCATGCCGACGCAGCGCGAATTCGTGACCCCTCCGGAGGAGTATTGAATGGAGCTGTTGTGGGTCCACCCATTGATCCAGGTCGTCCCGTTCCACGCCTGGAAATCCTCGTCCAGCAGCACCTGCCCGCCCAGGTCCACAAAATCCTCGCACAGGCCCACGTCCAGCCGGTAGCTCGTCGCGCCCGGTACCGCCGTCCACGCGGCCGTGAAGCCGGCGGCATTGGTCTCGCTCGCCCAGATCGCGGCCGGCGCCGCCGGCGGGCCCTCGATGACGGTCACGCCCACGACCTGTGTCGCGACGCCCGCGCTGTTGCTGGCCGTGAACGTGAAGCTCCGCGCGCCGACATCCGCCAGCGGCGGCGTGTAACTCAACTCCCCCGTCGCCGGGGTGAAGCTGTAACCTGATGAAGCCGTGGTGCTGCGCAGCGCCAGGACCGGCACCGGGTAGCCGGACGCGCTGACCGTGAAGACCAGGGCCACGCCCGTCGTCGCGGTCTGCGTCCCCAGCGGATTAAACGACGGCGCCTCCTCTCCCGCCGCCACCTGGCCGGTCACGACATAGGCGCCCAGGACACCGTACGCCGTGTATCCGCTGCGCGTGGAGCTGGTCGGGGCGCCGGCCCCGGCGGGATAGACATGCGCGAAGTAGGCGCCCGCGCTGACGGACTGCGTGACGGACGCGTAGGCCGCCGCCGCCACGTTGTTCGAGGCCAGCACCGTTCCATTCGAAGCGCACAACAACAAGACGAGATCGCTGTTGCCGCCCCACGTGCCGTTGGTGCACCGGTACGGGACCGCGGAAAGCACCACGGAGCCCGCGCCGGAAAAAAGCGAAAACACATCGCGATCCGATGTCCGTCCGACCAGGCCGGTGCCCGTCACGCTCAAGCCATCGACGGCCATCGGCGTCGCCGCCGCGCTGTTGCTCCCGTGGTCGTCCGCCTTGTACGCCATCTTGGCGGAGATGATCGCCAGGTCGTCCTGCGTCTGGTTGGCGTCGTAATACTCGCCCTTGCTCCATTGGGAGAGGTTGCGCCCATACGCCGCGCCCATGATCGGGCCCCAGGAGGCCGCGTTCGTGGTCGCGGCATGGCCGTTGAAGTACTCCTGCGTCGAGGAGCCGTCGTGGCTCAAGCCCAGGTTGTGGCCCAACTCGTGAGCGGCCGCCTCGGCCGTGGCGGCATACGAGTCCGAGGACATGATCGTGACCCACGCCGGCGAGTAGCAACTGGAGGCATTATACGAGTAGCTGGAATCGTTGAACACGTCTACGTACGCAATGCCGCCGTAGCCGTAATGCGGGCAGCGCTTGCCGTCCAGATCCGTGGTCGGCGTGATCAGGGCGTGGCCCACCCGCCGATACCACGACGCGGGCTGGACCGTGGTGACGTTGACGTCGAACGGCGCATAATCCTCGGCCACGCGCTCCCATATCTGCTTGATGTAACGCTGCTCCAAGTCGCTGAACGTGGTGTTGTCGCCATCCGTGTCGAACGGCGTAGTATTCCACACGGTCTGGGTGTAGGCCGTGTTCCACATCGTGTTGGAAACGACGTGGCCGTTGAAATCCAGGAACAGGACGTTCGTCGAGCCTGGCTTGCTGCTGTACGCCGGCGGGCTGCTCACCGGAATCGAAGCCAGCAGGCCCGGGATCGGATCGCCAACCGTGCCGCCATCGACGGCCGGCTCTTCCAACTCATCCTGGCGAAGCCCGCCAAAATCACAGACGTAGAAAATCCCCCCTCGCGGTCGGCCCGCATGGAACGCAGATCATTGCGGTGAAACTGGATCGACTCCAGTTTGGCCAGCGCGCGGCCCCGGGCGTCTGGAGACAGGGATTCGACCTGGCTGCGGAGGACACCGGCCGGGAGGTCTTCCAGGCGAACGCCCCGTCCCCCGCCGAAAACGCCCCGGGCATCCGGTCCGTATTCCCGGATTTGAGCGACGGCCGGGCCGCCGAGGGCAAGGGAAGCGAGCAGAACGAAGCTCGCCCGCTTAATGTAGAAACGCCCCACTCGTCCCCTGGAGAGGTTGCTCACGGCTCGATCATACCCTTCACCCAAAAAGCAGCATATTCCGGGCCAAGGAGATGAAATCGCGCCGAGAAACCCTGTTATTCCAGTCGGGAATAGCGTCTCGGGTCGAAAGCCGCACGAACGCCTTCGCCGATGAACACGCCGAGCAGCATGACGAGGAACAGGGCCAGCGACGGGTACAGCGAAAGCCACCAGGCCCAGTTATACTCCTGGGCCTGGGCGAGCATTTCGCCCCAGCTGGGCGTCGGCGGGGGCATGCCAAAACCGAGATAATCCAGCGCCGCCAGCACCCCGACGGCGCCCACCAGCGAAAAAGGGAAGAAGGTGACCACGGGAACGAGCGCATTCGGCAGGATATGCCGGAAAATGATCTTCCACGCGGGCAGCCCCATGCACCAGGCCGCCTCGACAAACGGCTGCTTCCGCAGCCGCAGGAACTCGGCCCGCATGTAGTAGGAGATGCCGACCCAGTTGAAAATGCCGTAGCAAATTAGCAACAGTGCGAAGCTGCGCCCGAACACCGACCCCATCAGGATCAGGATGTACAGGAAGGGCAGCGACTCCCAGATTTCAATCGCGCGCTGGCCCAGCAGGTCCACCCACCCGCCGTAGTACCCTTGGACGGCGCCGACCACGACTCCCGCGATCATCGTGACGGCCACGAGCAGAAGCCCGAACGTCAGGGACGTGCGCAGGCCGTACAGGATGCGCACCAACACGTCGCGCCCGGCGCTGTCCAGCCCGAGGGGATGTCCCGGACACGGCCGCCAGGGATAGGTGACCGACTCCTTCTGAAAGGCCGCGCGAAGCCACCGCTCACCCTCCTGCCAGCGCTCATCCGCCACCGGCCCGTCAAAGCGCGCCCGCGCCCGGTCAAGTAGAACTTCCCTTTGGGACTCGTCGAGGGCGCCCCACAAGGGATGTCGGCCGGCCGCCACGCCGCCGTCCCGGCCGACCCGCAGCTTCTCGGTCGCGGCGCGCCCCTCTTCCATTTCGCGAAGCAACATACGGACGGACGCCGGCGCCGCGCGCCGCGGCGTGTAGGTCGACAGGGAAAGCAGCCCGACGCGCCCGTTCGGCAACGGGCTCTCCACCGACACGGACACAGCGGCCCGGTTTTGGAATCGCGCGGACAGCCCGTCGCGGACGGCGCCGGGAAGCTCCACGAAGCGCTCCACTTTTGTCCCGGCCAGGTCCGCGTCCGGAACGCCGAGGAAGAAGGCGCAGCCCTCGGCGGAGAGGATCGTTCCGTCGGGCGCCAGGCTGACGGCGCCAACCGCCGCCTCCCGGGTCAGCGTGAGCAGCACCTCATCGGGCACCGCGATGGAGTCCGGGCTCACGGTCTCCAGCGGGCCGAAGGGAATGAGCGGAAACACCATCCGGTGGCCGGGGTCGCTCCGGAAAGCCTCGCTGGCGGCGATCCGCTTGTAGTCCGGCCGGGTCATGCGCCCGCTGCCGGTGAAGAGGTCGTCGGGATAGAAACGCAGCAGCGGGAAGAAGGATCGCCCCCGGTAGCGCACGAAGAGGGGCTGGTTGCCGGCGACGAGTTCGGAGACCAGACTGATCCCGTACAGGGCGACCAGGATCCAAAGCGACCCCCATGCGCGGCGCGTCTCGCGGAACCGGCGCAGCCGCTTCTGCGTGACCGGGTTCCGCCCGCGCCGCCGGCGCAGCTCCTGGACGGCCGCCGTCATGACGAATTCCGGAACGAGATGCGCGGGTCGATCAGGAGGTAACAGAAATCGGAAAGCAAGCGCCCGAGCAGGCCGAGGATCGCCGTCGCCGAGAGGATACCCATGAAGACCATGTAGTCCCGGCTGACGATGGCATCGAGGCTCAAGCGGCCCATGCCCGGGATTTCAAAGACGCGCTCGATCAGGACGGAGCCGGCGAACATGATGGTCAGGATGCCGCCGAACCCCGTCGCGATCGGGATCAGCGCGTTGCGGAAGGCGTGCCCCCAGATGGCGCGGGTGCGCGTGGCGCCGCGGGCCAGGACGGTCCGGATGTAGTCCTGGCCGATCTGCTCGAGCAGCGAGTTCTTCATCAGCAGCGTCAGCACGGCGAAGTTTCCGACCATGTAGCAGAGCACCGGAAGGAACATGTGCTGGAACAGGTCCTTCGCCTTCCCGCCGAAGCTCATCGCCGCGAAGCCGGACGAATGAAAACCCGAGACCGGGAAGATATCCCAGAAGGTCTCCGTCACCCCGCTGAACAGCACCTTCAGGACCATGCCGAACGCGAACGGGGGGATGGCGTACCCGATGAAGACGATGAGGCTGGAGGCCAGGTCGAACGTCCCGCCGTGGCGCAGCGCCTTGGCGATGCCCAGCGGGATGCACACGAGATAGGTCAGCACGAATCCCGTGATCCCGAACACCAGCGACACCGGGAACCGCTTCACGATCAACTGCCAGACGGTCTGGTTCGGATACTTGTACGACTCGACCGCGAGCCCGATCCGGTCGTGGACCAGCCACTTCCAGTACCGCTGCGGCAGGGGCTTGTCGAAACCGAAGTGCTTCTCGAGGGCCTTCCTCTGCTCCGCGGTAATCGGCCCGGCCGCGGAGGACATGCGGTCGCCCGACCCGCTCCCCACCCCGCGCATCTGCAGGATCACCTGCTCGACCGGCCCGCCCGGCACGAACTGGCAGAGGCCGAAGCTGAAGAACGTGATCCCGATGAAGGTCGGGATCATCAGGAGCAGGCGGCGGAGGATGTAGTCGAGGCGGTCCACGGAAGGGATTTCGGTGTTCGGTGTTCGGGAGAAGCTTGTCTTTCAAGGCTCTCGGAAGGCTTCGTCGAACCGGACCTCTGCCGGCTTGCGCGGCAGGGGGAGGCCGTCCTGCATCGCGTCCTTCAATTCGGCGGCCGCATCCTCGTCGTACCACCAGTACCAGTACGCCGCCCGCTCGTCGCCGTACTTGCCCAGCACGGTCGGCGGGGCGCCGAACTTGTTCCAGTAGAGCAGGCGCGTGTAGTTGATGTTCCAAAGCAGGATGTACGGCACCTCCGCGGTCAGGAGGCGGTCGATACGGCGGCAGATGTCGTGGCGCTCCGCGATGTCGAAGTTTTCGCGCTGGCTGGCGATCAGGGCGTCCACCTCGGCGTGACGGAACCCGGTGATGTTCTGGCCCGACGGCTTGTCCGCCTCGGCGGAGGACCACATCGGCTCGGGATCCTTGCGCAGCCCGCCGCTCCACGCGGCCCAGGTCATGTCGTAGTTGAACTCGTCCATGTCCTTCGCCCACGCCGCCCAGTCCTTCTTCTCGATCTCCATCTCCAGGCCGGCGTCCTTCAGGGCCTCCTGGTAGATCACGAGGAACTTGTCCGTCGCCGCGTCGCGGGACAGGAAGCGGAAGCGGAGCGGCTTCCCGTCCTTCTCCCGCAGGCCGGTTTTCGAATTGACCGTCCACCCGGCCTCGGCCAGCAGCTCGCGGGCCCGCTCCTTGTCGAACGGGATCGGCTCGTTTTCGCAGGGATGCTCCGGGCCGTAGAGGTCCTCGAAGTAGGAGCGGTGCAGGAAGTACTGGTTGTGCATCAGGGTCGCGTTCATCGTTTCGCGGTCGAGCAGGTGCGCCAGCGCCTTGCGCACCCGGAGATCGTCGAAGGGCGCGCGCCGGCCGTTCATCGCGAAACCCTGGAACCCGATGGGATTGTAATTGAAGACCCGCTGCTTGATCACCCAGTTCTTCTCATAGCGCTCGCCTGCGGTCTGCGTCGCCCACAGGTGCGCGGTGTAGACGGGGAAGAGGTCGATTGCGCCCTTCTTGAACGCCTCGAACGCGTTTTCGCGCTCGGCGAAGAATTTGAACACCAGGGTCTGGAAATTGCCGACGCCCCGGGCCCGCACCGAGCCCCGGTTCCACCAGTCCTCGCGCCGCTCCAGCTTGGCCAGCACGCCTTCCTGTATCTCGCCCAGCCGGTAGGATCCGGAGACCACCGGGAACTCGAAGTTGATCTTGTTGAAGTCCGCCTCGGCGAACGCGTGACGGGGCAGGATCAGGTAGCTGGCCAGCGCGTCGAGGTTCTGCCAATGAATTTCCTTGGCGCGGAACCGGATCGTCCGCTCGTCGAGCACCTCCGGCGACTCGAAGCGGCCGAGGAACACCTTGTGCGGGCCGGTGATGTTTTCCGGCTTCATGACGGCGTCGAAGGTCCACTTCACGTCCTGCGCCGTGACCGGTTTGCCGTCGCTCCACGCCGCGCGAGGATCGATCCAGAAGGTGAACGTGCGCTTGTCCTCCGAGATGGACCACCGCTCGGCGAGGCCGGGCTCGTAGTCCAGCGTCAGCGGGTGCTGGCCCAGCAGCGTCTCGTACATCGCCCCGAACAGCTCGGCCGAGAACACGTTCTGGTCGAGGTAGTAGTTGAAGCTCTTAGGGTAGTCGCCGGCATAGATGGCGATCTCGCCGCCCGGCACGGCGTCCGGGCTGGCCAGGGGATTGGGCTGCTCCTTCCAACCCGGGCGGGGGAAGACATCGTCGGCGGCGCGGGCCGCCGGGACGGCCAGCAGGAGGAAGGCGAAGGCCAGCAGGATTTGTTTCATGGAGGGTTCAGGGTTCGGGGTTCAGGGTCTCATCGACAGCATAATACTTTTCCATGCCGTACGGGAAGTCGTGGTATTCGTAGTGCCGCGCCCAGGGCTGGAGCAGGACACAAGCCGCCGGGTGATGCGTGAAAATCCAGGGACAGTCCTCCTGGACGATCGCGGCCATCCGCCGGTAGAGCGCGGTCCGCTCGTCCGAGTCCGGCATCGCGCGCGCCTGTTCGTACAGCCGGTCGTACTCGGGATTACGGTAGTTGCTGCGGTTGGAGCCGGGCGAGGCGTTGGGACTGTAGAAGAGCTGCAGGAAGTTCTCGGCGTCCGGGTAGTCGGCGATCCAGCTCAACCGGAAGAGCTGGACCTGGCGCCGCTCGATCCGCCCGATGAACGTCGGCCAGTTGCTGTACCGGGGTTCGATCACCACGCCGATCCGGTCCATGAACTGGATAAAGAGATCGGTCGACTGGCGCATCTCCGGGTTGTCCGCCTGCCCCAGGTCCAGCGTCAGGACCAGGCGGCGCCCCGTCCGGGGATCCACGCCGTCCGGGTAGCCGGCCTCGGCGAGCAGGCGCCGCGCCCTTTCCAGATCGAACGGGAACGGCCCCTCGCCCTCCGGCGCGCCGGCGACGCCCGGCGGGATGGGCCCGTTGGGCCGCAGGATGCGCCCGTTGTAGAAACGGGTCCACTCCCCCGTGTCGAACGCGCAGGTCAGCGCCTGGCGCAGCAGCTTGTTGGTCCCCACCACGGGATCGTCCATGTTGAAGCCGACGTAGAACAGGTCCAGCGTCGACGCACGGATCATACGGATGCCGCGCGCGGCCAGCGCGGGATCGAGTTCGCCGCCGGCGCCCACCACCGCGTCCCAGTTGTCCCGCGACACGGGCGACGTCTCCAGGCGCCCATCGAGGAACATCAGCCAGGCCGTCGCGGGATCCCCGATGACGTATTGCACCACGCCGTCGAGGGCCGGGATCGGTTGTCCCTCCGCGTCTCTATCGACCCGTCCCGCCGCGGCCCAGGCCGGGTTACGCGCGAACTCGATCCGGTAATTCGGACGGTAATCGGCCAAAATGAACGGCCCGGTGCCGACGGGGTGCCTGTCGAATTCCGTCCCGTAATACTCGACGGCCTCGCGCGGCACCGCGGACGCGTACGGCATGGTCAGCACCCAGAGCAACTGCGGATAAGGCCGCGTGAGGCGGAGTTGAAGCGTGTGGGGTTCCAACGCGATCAGGCCCTCGACGCGCTGCGCATAGTCCGTGGGCTCGTCCCCCGCCGACGACGCGCGGAAATCGTCAAGCCCGGCCAGGCGGTCGCGGAAAATCCAGTAGCCGGAGGCCGCGGTCTTGCGGTCCGCGAGGCGCTTGATGGAGTAGACGAAGTCCTCCGCCGCGAGTTCGCGCCCCTTCCCGCCGGGGAAACACGGATCGTCCTGGAAATGGATCCCGCGGCGAAGGCGAAACGTATAGGTGAGTCCGTCGGGCGAAACCTCCGGCAGGTCCTCGGCCAGCAGCGGTTCGACGCGGTAGGGCCGGTCGCGGTAGCCGTACTGCAGCAGCCCCTCGTAAATCCGGCTGACGGCCTGCGCGGAGGCGACGTCCGCCGCGCGGGCCGGGTCCAGCGTCCGGATGCGCGCTGTCTGGCTGCGCCAGGCCCGACCGGGACCGGTTTCCGGCCGTGGCCCGCAGGAGGCAAGCAGGAGAAGGCTGAAGATGGAAACTGGAAATTTGAAAGTGGATATCACGCGGCCGCTTCTCCAATTTCGAGTTTCCAATATCCATATCCCCTGAAACAAACCACCCCCCCGGCTTTCGCTCGGGAGGGTGTGGAAGCCCGCGCCGTCACGCGGCGGCTCGCTCTATTCCGCGGCCGGGGCCGGCTGGGGTGTGGCGATCGGCGCCTCCACCGGCATCGCGGCGGACGGTTCCATGGGAGCAACCGGCGGCTCCACGGGAAGTTCCTGCAGGCCCATGCCGGCCGGGGCCGAAGGGGCCGGACCCGTGATCGGGCCGGAAGGTCCGACCGGAGCCGCCGGCGGGCTCATCTGGCTGCTCATCAGCGACTGGACGCGCTCGCCGGAAAAGGCGATGCCCAACAGCACCGTGTTGACCATGAACACGGCGGCGAAGATCACCGTGAGTTTCGTCAGGATGTTGCCCGCCCTCGAACCGAACAGGCTCTCGCCCATTCCCGCGCCAAACGCTAGGCCCAGTCCCTCGCTCTTGGAGCGCTGGATGAGAATCAGACCGATCAGCGCCAGGCTGCAGATCACTTCGACCGTCACCAGCAGTATTCGAATCAACATGAGAATCCCCGCTTTCCGTTCACACCATTACAGCGCGCCGCGGACGATGGCAAGGAAAGACGCCGCCTCCAGGCTCGCTCCGCCGATCAGCCCGCCGTCGATGTCCGGCTGGTGGAACAGCTCGGCGGCGTTCGACGCCTTGACGCTGCCGCCGTACTGGATACGGACCGACTGCGCGATGTGATCGTCGGACAGTTCCTTCAGCACGCGCCGAATGAACGCATGGACCTCCTGCGCCTGCGCTGGAGAGGCGGTCTTGCCCGTGCCGATGGCCCAGACCGGCTCGTAGGCCACCACGGTCTTGAGCAGGTCCTGCCCGCTCAAGCCCGCGAGGCTGCCGCGCACCTGCGCGCCGACCACGGCCTCCGTGCGGCCGGACTCGCGCTCCTCCAACAGCTCGCCCACGCACACGATCGGGAGCAGCCCCGCGGCCCGCGCCGCCTTGGCCTTCCTGTTGACGATCTCGTCCGTCTCCTTGAAGTACTGGCGCCGCTCGCTGTGCCCGAGAATCACGTAGTGGCAGCCCAGTTCGCGGATCATCGGGGCCGCGATCTCGCCCGTGAACGCGCCGGATTTCTCCCAGTGCATGTTCTGGGCGCCCAGGTCCAGCTTCGAGCCGGCGATCGCCTGCCCGACGGCTTGCAGCGCGGTGCTGGGCGGGCACAGGACGACGTCCACGGCGTCCAGGCCCTGCATGCCTGCCTTGATCTCCGCGACGAGGCCTTGCGCCTCCGCCACGGTCTTGTTCATCTTCCAATTACCGGCCACGATGGGTTTGCGCATGGGAGGTTCCAGGGTTCAGGTTTCAGGTTTCAGGTTTCAGGAAAACCATTCACTATTCACTTACTTATCCGTCAACGCCACGACGCCGGGCAACTGCTTGCCTTCGAGGAACTCCAGGCTCGCGCCGCCGCCCGTGCTGATGTGGCTCATCTTGCCCGCCAGTCCGCTCTTGTTGACGGCGCTGACGCTGTCGCCGCCGCCGATGATGCTCAAGCATTTCGTTTCGGCCACGGCCTTGGCGATGGCCAGCGTGCCGGCGGCAAACGGGGCCATCTCGAAGCAGCCCATCGGGCCGTTCCAGACAACCGTCTTCGCCTTGCGGATCTCGGCCGCGAACAGCTCCGCGCTCTTCGGCCCGATGTCCAGCGCCATCCACCCGTCCGGCACGCTCTCGCCGACCGTCTCGATCTGCGCCGCGGCGTCGAACTTGTCGGCAATGACGTTGTCGACGGGCAGGAGCAGCCGGACCTTCGCGGCCGCCGCCTTGGCCAGGATATCCTTCGCCAGGTCGACCTTGTCCTCCTCGACCAGGGACTTGCCCGTGGCGAGGCCCTTGGCGCGGTAGAACGTGTAGGCCATGGCGCCGCCGATGACCAGGGCGTCCACCTTGGTCAGGAGGTTGGTGATGACGGCGACCTTGTCGCTGACCTTGGCGCCGCCGAGGATCGCCACGAACGGGCGCTCCGGACTGGCCAGGGCGCGGCCCATGAAATCGATCTCCTTCTCCATCAGCAGGCCGGCGACGTTCTTCTTGTAGAACTGGCACACGATCGCCGTCGAGGCGTGCGCGCGGTGCGCAGAGCCAAAGGCGTCGTTGATGTAGATCTCGCCGTCCCCGAGGGCGGCCAGCTTCTTCGCAAAGTCCTTCTGCTTCGCCTTCATCTCGGCCTTGGCGGCCTTCTTCTGCTCCTCCGGGGTGTCGTCGGGCAGCTTGACCTTGCCCTCTTCCTCCTTATAGAAGCGCGTGTTGTCCACCAGCAGCACCTCGCCCGGCTTGAGCGCCTGGGCCAGGGCCAGCGCCTCCGCGCCGATGCAGTCGCCGCCGAACTGGACGGGACGCCCCAGGAGTTCCTGCAGGCGGCCGGCCACGGGCTTCAGGCTGAACTCCGCCTCGAACCCCTTCCCCTTCGGCCGGCCGAGGTGGCTCATCAGGACCAGCGAACCGCCCTGATCGAGCACGTGCCGGATCGTCGGCAGCGCCGCCGTGATGCGGGTGTTGTCGTTGACGATCCCGCCCTTGATCGGCACGTTGAAATCCACCCGGCACAGCACGCGCCGGCCCTTGAAGTTCACGTCGCGAATGGTCAGCTTGTTCATCGGTTTTCTTCTCCCGCTCATCCGGCCGCCGCACGCCATGCGGCGCTACAAGGCTGTAGCGCGCCACGGCGTGGCGCGGCGGGCCGGTTCGTGGCATCCATCACTTCGCGGACGCCATGTACACGATGAAGTCCACGAGCTTGTTGGAATAGCCCCACTCGTTGTCGTACCACGAGACGAGCTTGACGAAGTTGGAGTTCAGCATGATGCCGGCGCCCGCGTCGAAGATCGACGTGCGCGCGTCATGGTTGAAGTCGGACGACACCACCTCGTCCTCCGTGTAACCCAGGATGCCCTTGAGCTCGCCTTCCGACGCGGCTTTCATGGCGGCCTTGATCGCGGCGTAGGCGGTTTCGGCGTCGGCGCCCGGCGCCTTCTCGAGGCGGCAGGTCAGGTCCACGACGGAAACGTTCAGGGTCGGGATGCGGAACGCCATGCCGGTCAGTTTGCCCTTGAGGGCCGGGATGACCTTGCCCACCGCCTTGGCAGCGCCCGTCGAGGACGGGATGATGTTGCCGGCCGCCGCGCGGCCGCCGCGGAAATCCTTCTTGCCGCCCGGGCCGTCGACGGTCTTCTGCGTGGCCGTCGTCGCGTGCACGGTCGTCATCAGGCCTTCCACGATGCCCCAGTTGTCGTTCAGCACCTTGGCCACGGGCGCCAGGCAGTTGGTCGTGCAGGAGGCGCAGGACACGAATTGCTCGCCCTTGAAGCTCTTGTGGTTGACGCCCATCACGAACATCGGCGTATCGTCCTTGGACGGGGCGGACATGACGACGAACTTCGCGCCGGCCTTGATGTGCCCCTCGGCCTTCGCCTTCTCCAGGAACAGGCCCGTCGATTCGCAGATGTACTCGGCGCCGACTTCGTTCCACTTCAGGTTGGCGGGATCCTTCTCCGCGGTGAGGCGGATGCTCTTCCCGTTGACGATCAGCGCGCCCTCGCCCGCCTTGACCGTGCCCTTGAACGGGCCGTGGATCGTGTCGTACTTCAGCATGTACGCCAGTTGCTTGGCGTCGAACAGGTCGTTGATGCCGACCACTTCGACGTTCGGATTCTCGACGGCCGCGCGGAAGACCAGACGCCCGATTCGGCCAAACCCATTGATACCCAATTTGATAGCCATTTCCTGCTTCTCCATTTGTTTGTTCGTGACCGGCCCCGGGTAGGGACCGGGCCGATAGCCCATGGTTAAACGGAGCCGACACCATACAGGATGGGTCCCGGGTCGTCAATGCCGCTCTTCTTCTGAACGTCAATCGCTTTTCCGGGCGACGCGACGGCTCGTGGTCCCGGCTTGACGCAACGCGTTTTCCCGCTAGGCTGCGACGCGTGAACGATGAATCCCAGGATCCGGATGTGCCGGTGGCCCTGACCATCGCCGGTTCGGACAGCGGCGGCGGCGCGGGCATCCAGGCGGACCTGCTGACCTTCGCGGCCTTCGACGTGTTCGGCACCTCGGCCCTGACCTGCGTGACGGCCCAGAACCCGCGCGAGGTGACCGGCATCCAGGCGCTGCCTCCCGAGTTTGTCGCCCAGCAGATTAAGACGGTCTGTGATGCCTTCCCGGTGGCGGCGGCCAAGACGGGGATGCTGTTCTCGTCTCCCATCATCCGGGCCGTGGCCGCCGCGGACGTGCAACAGGGCATTCCCATCCTGGTCGTGGATCCGGTCATGGTCGCCGCCTCGGGCGCGCGGCTGCTGGAGCCGGAGGCCATCGAAGCGTTGTGCGGGGAACTGCTATCGCAAGCGCGCGTGATCACGCCGAACCTTGACGAGGCGGCCATCCTGTGCGGCCATCCCATCGAAAGCGTGGAGCAGATGCGCGAAGCCGCGCGGGAGATCGGGGACCGCTATGACGTGGCGTGCGCGATCAAGGGCGGCCACCTCGCGGGCCCGGACATCACCGACGTGCTTTACGACGAGGGACAGGAACTGATCCTGACGGGCCCGCGTCTCGCCGAGGCGGAGACGCACGGGGCGGGCTGCGCGTTCTCGGCCGCGGTCACGGCCGGCCTGGCCAAGGGCTGGCTGCTGGAGGACGCGGTGACGCAGGCGCGCGAATTCGTCCGCCGGGCCATGGAGTCGGCCCGGTCGGCGGGCACGCACCGACCGCTTTATTTCCTCGCAAACATCGAGCCCGAAGCAAGCGATTGAACCGCCATGGCGGCCCAGCCGATGGAACTGGCGACGGGGACGGAAGGCCGTGAATCCCCGCGCCGCCCCTTCGTGGGCATGGCTCTTTTCTTCCTGGCCGGCACGGGCGCCGGCCTGTACTTCGAGGCGCCCCTGCCCTGGCTTGGCGCGGCGGCCGCCCTGCTCGCCGCGGCCGGGTTCCTCCTGCGCCACGCGGCCGCCTCCGCCTTGACGGGGACCGCCGTGTTCCTCGCGGCCTGGCTGCACATGGGCTTGGCGGCCAAGAGCCCGTCCCCTCGCGAAGCGTCCGCCCTGATGGCGCGCGACCGCGAACAGGTGGAGTTGATCGGCATGGTGACCGGCGACTCGATCACCACGCCGGCCCGCCGGCCGGACCAGGTCTATTGCCGGTTCGAGTTGCGCGTCGAGGGACTCCGCCGCCGGGTCCACTGGGAGCGGGCGCGCGGGCGGGTGTCGGTGTACTGGCGTACGGACCGGGGCGCGCCGGAGCCCCGTTACGGGGAGCGATGGCTCTGGCGCGGGGTCCTGGAGCGGAGGGCCCGGTTCGACGGCGGGCGCGGCGGCGCACTCTGCACGCTGCGGCCGGACCCCGAGGGCGGCCGCCGGCTGTCCTCCGGGCGCGGGTCGAAATTCGTCGCCTGGTGCCTGGCCCAGCGGCGCGCGTGCTTCGACCTGCTCGGCCGTGGCCTGGAGCAGAGTCCCGACGTCGCGGCCCTGCTGCGGACCCTGTTGCTGGGATACCGGCAGGAGCTTTCCCCGCAACTCCTCCAGGCCTTCTCCACGACCGGCACCCTGCACATCATCGCGATCTCCGGGCTGCACGTCGGCATCATGATCGTGCTGGTGACCGCCTTCCTCAAGGCCACCGGCCGGCCCCGCCCGCACTGGGCGTTGTACCTTGCCCCCGCGCTCGCCGTGTATGCCGTGGGCACCGGCATGAGCGCCAGCACGCTGCGCGCGACGATCATGGCGCTGATCTTCTGGGCCGGACCCCTCTTCCGCCGCCGGCCGGACGGGCTGTCCGCGCTGGCCCTTTCGGCCATCCTGATCCTGGCGTTCGCCCCCCTCCAGATCGTGGACCTCGGCTTCCTCTTCTCCTACTCCGCCGTGCTCGCGCTGATGATGTGGTATCCCCTGTGGATCCGGCCCTTCGCCGGGCGGCTGCGCGCGGATCCCTGGGCGCCGCCGGAAAGCCGGGTGCGGAAGACCGTCCGCACCGCGGCGCTCTACGTGATCGGGCTGCTGCTGACCACGAGCGCCGTGTGGTTTACCACGGCCCCGCTGACCGCCCGCTTCTTCAATCTCGTGGCGCCGATGGCGCTGCCCAGCAACCTGCTGGTGATCCCGATGTCTTTCGTGGTCCTGATGACCGGGGTCCTCACCGTGCTGTTCGGCACGCTGTCCTCCTGGCTGGCGGAGGTTTTCAATCACGCCAACCGGGTGTTCGCCGCCATCCTGCTCGGCGGCATCCGGTTCTTCTCCGGCCTCCGCTGGGGCTACGCCTACGTGCCCACGCCGCCCGCGTGGTTCCTGGCCGCGTGGTGCGCGTGGATGGCCCTGCTCCGGATGGCGCGCCGCCGCGCCGGCCTCGTGCTCGCCGGTCTCCTCGCGCTCGGCGCGGGCTGGGCCTGGCTCCGCGGCAGCGACGCGGCCCACGCGGACGTGCTGGATGTCGGCCAGGGCCAGGCGATCTTCCTGAACCTGCCGGGCCCGCGGGATGTCCTGGTCGACACGGGCCCGCGCTTCGCGTCCCGGGACGTGCTCCGCCACCTGCGCCGCCACGGCGTCAACGGGCTCCACGCCCTCATCCTGACCCACGGCGACGCGGAGCATATCGGGGGCACCGCCGCCGTCCTGGACAGCCTGCCCGTGGACGAGATCTGGTGCACGGCCCACCTCGGCCGCTCCCCTGCCTACCGCGAGTTGCTCGCCGACATCCGGCGGCGCGGCATTCCGCTCCGGACCCTTTCGCGCGGCGACCGCGGCCTGTTTCCCGGAGGCCTGGAATGGGAGGCGCTGCACCCGCCCGCGGATCGTAGCTACCGGCGCTCCGACGAGGCTTCGCTGGTCCTGCGCGTGGGCCGCGAGGCCACGGCCCTGCTGATCATGGGCGGGGCGGACGGCCACGTGGAAGAGGACCTGGCGGCGCAACGCCTGGACCTGGGCGCCACGGTGCTGGTGGTCGGCGACCACGGGACGGAAGCCTCGTGCCGGCCCGACTGGCTGGAACTCGTGCGCCCGGCCTGCGCCGTGATCAGCGTGGGGCTCGGTAACGTGCGCGGCCAACCGGACCCGGCCGCCCTGTCGAGGCTGAAAGAGGCACGCCTTCCGATCTGGAGAACCGACGAGAGCGGATCCCTGCGCATCCCCTTCCAGCGATCGACCCCCGGGGCCCGGGCCCCGGCCGTCCAACCGCTGGTCAGTCCTGCGCCCCCAGCTCCAGGAGAATCTCCTGGAAGCCCGGATCGTTCCGAAGCAGATTGTACTCCGGACGGGACATCCACGCCAGCGCCTGCTTCGGATCCACCAGGGTAACGGCCCGCTTCAGGGACTCGATGGCCGCCTCGCGATTCGCCCCATGAGACAAGGCCTGCGCCAGGCGGAAGTGGATAGGCGCTACATCGGGCGCGATGCGGGCGATCTGCTGAAGCAAAGCCGCGGCGCGATCCCACTGCTCCAACTGGATGAGGATCAGGGCGTACGTCTGCCCCGCCATGGTATCCGACGGCTGGAGCTGCATATACTCCTCAAAGTGCTGGCTGGCTTTTTCCGGCTGGCCCCGCCGGAGCTGGAGGGTGGCGAGGTTGAAGTAGGCGTTGGCGTACTGCGGATTCATCCGCGTGGCCATCCGGAACGCGGCCTCCGCCTTTTCATAATCCTCCATGCCGAGGTAGGCGACACCCAGGCTGTTGGCCATGGAGAACGTCATGGGCTCTTCGCGGGACGCCTTTTCGAAGGCTTCCGCGGCCAGGGCAAACTGCTTGACGCGGATGGCCAGCTGGCCGATCTGGTTCTGCACGCCGCGGATATCCGGGAAGATCTGAACGACCTTCTGGTAATGATCGAGGGCGTCTTCGTGACGGTCCTGCTTGGAGGCCAATTCCGCCTTCACTAGGAAATACGAGGCCTGCTTGAGGGCGGCCGCGGAGAGGGGCAGGTCTTTCAGCTGCTCGGGATTCGCGGGGGGCGGCAATTCCTCGAGCAGGTACATCGTCTGCGCGTCCGCCTCGAAACGCAGGGGGGAAGCGGCTTTCGCCAGGGTCCGGCGCGGAGGAGCGCGGAGACCCTGGCGGCTTTCGCTGATTTGCAGGTAATAGTAGGTCGTCACGACCACGATCAGGAGGCCCGACACGAACACCGTCAGCACGAAGAGCAGGGTCTGGCGGCGGAGCTGGCGCTGGGACTCGGCCCAGTAGCCCGCGGGCGCCTGGGCCGTTCCGGGCGGGGCCGGCGGCGCGGCGTTCTCGGCCGTCTTATCCCGGACGTTGTAAACGCTGTGGGAAAGCGGGTCCACCTTCACTCCTTCTCCGCCGCGGGCGCGGCCGCCAGGCCGGAGGACAGCAGGGGCTCGTTGCTGGCCGCGTCCCACGCGACCACGGCCTCATCCACGCGCCGCCGGTCGAGGGCGCTCCGGTCCTTGAGTCGCGCTTCAAACGCCCGGCCGGCGTCGGTCTTGCGCAAGGCGTCGAACGCGGGCCCCGCGTAGCTCTGCATCACCGTGGAGGCGGGGGCCTGGACCGCCGCGTGCTCGAGATGCGTCCAGGCCTGGTCCGGCTGGCCCATCAGCGCGGCCACCGCCGCGGCGTCGAGGACCAGGGGGACCCAGTCGGGGGCTTTCTGAAGGGCCTCCTGCTGGATCGCGTAGGCCTCGGGATAGCGGCCCTGCGAGGCCTCGAGGAAGGCCTTTTCCTTGAGGGCCTTGGGATCGCCGGGAGACAGAGCCAGGTAGTGTTCCAACTGCGCGGCCGTCGCGGCCGCATTCTGCTGCAGGAGGAAGCAGAGCGCGCGGTTGAAATGCGCGGGGGCGAACTGCGCGTCGTACTGGAGCGCCGCGTCGAGCAGTTCGGCCGCCTTCGCCACGCGGTTCTGGTAGAAATACGCCACGGCCAGGTCGTTCAGCAGCGCCGGCGAATCGGGCTCGTTGCCGACCGCCGCCTGCAGGATGATCAACGCCTTGTCGTATTCGCGCTGGCGCAGATAAAGCCGGCCCAGTTCCCCGCGGGTCGCGTTCAGCCCGGGCCAGAGGCGCAGGGCCTCGGCGTACATCTCGGCGGCCTGGACATACTGGCCGGCCGCCTGGAGCAGATCGCCCCGCCGGGACAACAGCGTGGCCTCGTTGGAGAGTTCGGCGTCCGAGCGGGTGACCCCGGAGAGCAATTGCTCGGTTTCCACGCGCTTCTGGGTGATATCCACGGGCGAGGACGAGCCCGCGGCGGGGATGTCCCGCGTCCGTGCCTGCTCCTTCATCTGCCACGTCTTCCGGGAAATGAAAAGCACCAGGAGCATGAAGAGCCCCATGCTCGCGAGCACCAGGAGAACCGTGCGCCACGTGGCGTGCGGGGCCGGGCGCGCGTCGCGGCGGGGGGTCGGCCTCGGATGGCCGCTGGACTTCAGGTCGGCCGCCGACGGCTGGCGGTGATACCGGTATCCCACCGGCCCGTTCTCCCGGCCCGGCGCGGCACCCGGCGACGCTGACGTGTTCTGGCTCATTACGCAAACCTCGCCGGGACTCTAGTACAAGACCGCGCGTTGTGCAAGGACATGGCGCGCCGGCGCGGTGGTTGCATTGGTTCCGGCACTGCGATATATCTTTCCCGCAGCCCGCGACGCGGAACGACGGTCCCGGGCCGGGAGAGCAACCATGTCCTTGAGAACGTTGGGCCGGGGCGCCGGGTGGCTGGGGCTGGCCGTGCTGCTGGCCGCCAACCTGGTCCTGGGCGCGCGCCTGCAGACCCAGGCCGCACCGACGGATGAGCGGGCCGCCGGCTACGAGAAGATGGCCCTCTTCACCCGGGTCCTCGAACAGGTCCGGGAACAGTACGTGGACGCCGGCAAGACCACCTACGAGGACCTCGTGTACGGGGCGCTGCGCGGCATGCTGCAGTCGCTCGATCCCCACAGCCAGTTCCTCGACCCCGAGATGTACAAGGAAATGAAGGACGAGACCGCGGGGGAATTCGGAGGCCTCGGCATCGTCATCGGCGTCAAGGAGGGCATGCTCACGGTCATCGCCCCGATGGAGGACACGCCGGGGTTCAGGGCCGGGCTCCTGCCCGGAGACAAGATTATCGAGATCGATGGAAAGCCCACGGACAACCTGACCCTCGAGGAGGCCGTCAAGCAGTTGCGCGGCGCCCCCGGCACCAAGGTGACGATCGGCATCCTCCGCCCGAAGGCCGAGGGCGTCCGCACCCTGGAACTCGTCCGCGCCGTCATCAACGTCCCGAGCGTCAAGGATACGGACCTTCTCGCGGACGGCATCGGCTACCTGCGCATCGTCCAGTTCAACGAACCCACGGCCAAGGCCGTGCACGAGGCCGTGCAGGGCCTCCAGGCGCGCGGGATGCGCGCGCTGATCCTGGACCTGCGCAACAACCCGGGCGGCCTGCTGACCTCGGCGATCGAGGTCGCGGAGAAGTTCGTCAAGCGCGGCGACATGATCGTCTTCACCCAGGGCCGCGACGAAAAACCCCTCCAGACGTTCCGCGCCAAGGGCCGCCAGCACTACCTGGATTTCCCCATGGTCATCCTGATCAACGGCGGCAGCGCCAGCGCCGCGGAGATCGTCGCCGGCGCCCTCCAGGACCACCGGCGCGCCATCCTCGTGGGCGAAAAATCCTTCGGCAAGGGCTCGGTGCAGAGCGTCCTCCAGCTGGAGGACGGGAGCGCCATCCGCCTGACCACCGCCCGCTACTACACCCCCAGCAAGCGAGTCATCCACGAGCAGGGCATCGAGCCGGATGTGCCCGTCGCCATGCCCCCGGAGGACTGGCAGCAACTGATGCTGCGGCGCGCCGAGCAGGAAACCGGGGACGAGGCCGGGGAACCGGAGACGGGGGGCCTCCGGGACATCCAGCTCGATCGCGCCCTCGACATCCTCAAGGGCGTCATGATCTTCACCGCGCAGCAGGGCACGCCGGCCATGGCCCGGCGCTGACCTTCAGGCTTCAGGGCCGACGACGGGTTTTATCTTGTGAACGTTCTGGGGATCGAGACCTCCTGCGACGAGACGGCGGCCGCCGTGGTGGCGGACGGGTGGCAGGTGCGATCCAACTGCGTGTACAGCCAGGTCGAGAGCCACCGGCCCTACGGCGGGGTCGTGCCGGAAATCGCCAGCCGCCAGCACGTCGAGATCCTGCCGGGGATCCTCGGCGACGCCGTGGAGCGCGCCGGCCTCGCCTGGGCCGACCTCGATGCGGTGGCCGTGACGCACGGCCCCGGCCTCGCCAGCTCCCTGCTCGTCGGCGTCTCCGCCGCCCAGGCGCTGGCGCTCCGCCTGCGCCGGCCGCTGATCCCGGTCAACCATGTCGAGGCTCACCTGTATTCCCTCTTCCTGCCCGGGCCGTCGACCGAGGGGCCGGCCCCGGCGCCGGAACCGCCCATGCTGGTGCTGATGGTCTCCGGCGGGCACACGGCCCTGGTCCGCTTCGACGGCCCCGGCCGCTACCGCTGGCTCGGTCAGAGCCTGGATGACGCCGCGGGCGAGGCGCTGGACAAGGGCGCCAACCTGATGGGCCTCGGCTACCCCGGCGGCCCGGCCATCGAGCGGGCCGCCGCGGGCGGCGACCCGGAACGCGTGTCCTTTTCCCGGACCTCCATCCGGGCCAGCCGGCGCACGGGCGAGTTCGATCCCGACCTGTGCTTCAGTTTCAGCGGGCTGAAAACCGCCTTGCTTTATCTGCTGAAGAGGCAGCCGGAACTGCTGGGAGCGGATTCGCTCGCGCATCTCGCCGCCGCCTACCAGGAAGCGGTATTCGACGCCCTGCTCGACCGGGTCGAACGCGCCCTGGAGAAGGCGGACTATGCCTCCATCGGCTGCGTCGGCGGCGTGGTGCGCAACCGGCGGCTCCGCGCGCGGCTCGAAGAAGCGGGGCGCCGGCGCCGCCGGCCCCTGCGGCTGGCCGGGCCCGATTACTGCACCGACAATGCGGCCATGGTCGCCGGCCTGGCGGGCAGCGCCGGCGGCCCGCCGGCCGCCGACCCGGCCGGCGTCGATATCCAGCCCGACCTGCGTCTGGCCTCCTGAATCTTTGGCGTGCGTGACTTTTCTGTACGATCCGGTGAAATGTCTCGCCCGTGCTTTTTCACGGCCGGGACGGCCGTGCCACCCTTCAGATCCATTCCTTCGTTAAAGATTCAGGCTGACCTCCAGGGAAGCACAATGCCTTTGACGCTGTCCCCCGGCTTCCTCTATGCTGCCGGGCAATAGGCAACGCGACGCCATGACCGTTCCGTCCAGTCCCGCGGCCCCGTTCTTCAAGTCTCTATTCCTGTCCCTCGACCTCCCGGTCATCCTCATGGACGACGAACTGCGCGTCCTCCTGCTCAACCCGGCGGCGGAGCGGATCACGGGCGCCCGCAACCCGAAGGCCGCGGGCGCCTTCGGCGGCGACCTGGTGGGCATGGACCGGACGACCTGCGAAGCCCTGGGCTTCGGCGCGAAGAACAAGGAGACAGCCTGGCGGGAATTCGTATGCGTCCCCGCAGGGGCGGCAAGCCGCCTGGTCCGCGCCCGGGGCTGCGTCATGCCGTGGGGCGCGCGGCGTACAGCCGTGGTCTGGATCCTGGAGGCTCCGGGTTGGCATGACGCCGGCCCCCGCCTCCTGCCGTCCGGCGCCCCCGTCATCCTCTTCGAGCTCGATACCGGCGGGCGGATCGTGTACGGCGCGGAGGAATTCGCCGAATTGCTGGAGCGGCAGTCCGACGCCACCACCGGCCGCCTTCTCCGCGACCTGCTGGTGGACGAGCAGAAGGCGTCGTTCGATGACGTGTGGCGCAAGGTGCACGGCGGAGAGGCCGTCCGCAACTCGGAACTGCGGCTCGCCCACAGCCGGGGCGCGGCGCGCCCGTTCTGGGCTTCCTTCTTCCCCATCAAGGATCCGCGCGGGGTCACCCTGGGCATCCGCGGCGTCGCCGGCGATCTTTCCGGCCAGAAGGACCTCGCCTATGCCCTCGAGGCTTCCGAGGAGCGCTTCAGCGTGCTCTTCCGGGAATCGTCCGACCCCATCCTCATCCTCAACATGGACGGCGACATCCTGCTCGTGAATCCCTCCTTCGAGCGCATCACGGGGGTGCGCTCGGACGAGTTGTTCAGCGGCGAAAAGAGCTGGGCCGATTTCGTGCTGCCGGCCGACTACGAGGCGCTCCGGCGCGACCTCCGCCTGTGCGCGGCGACCCAGAAGGACGGCATGAGCGAGTTCCGCGCCCGGGATGCCGGCGCCCAGGTGGTCTGGTTCGAGCAGAGCCACAGCATCCTGCACGACGAGAACGGCCAGCCCCGCGGCATCATGGCCGTGGCGCGCAACATTCATCGGCACAAACAGCACGAATTCGAGCTGCGCGAGCAGGCCGAGGACATGCAGCGCCGGCACGACCGCGCCCAGGCGCTGATCGCCAGGCTGAAGCTCTTCTTCGCCCAGACCAGTTCGCTGGCCCACGACGCCCAACGCTTCCTCCAAGGGGTGTGCGACATCCTGTTCGAGATGTACGAGCCCCTGCTGGTCCTCCTGCACCTGACGGACGAGACCCCCGTCCTCTATCACGCCCGGCCCGAGGTGCTGGCCGAGATCGGGCCCGAGAACCTCGCGGGCCTCTCCTGCGGGGTGTGCGGCCAGATCATGGACACGGGCATGCCCTTCTATTCCCACGCCCTCGACAACAGCCCGCCCCCGAATTGCACGGCGCGGCTGGGCTCCCGCGCGTTGAAGACCTGCGTCGGCGCGCCCCTGCGCGACTCCAGCGGGCGGGTGCGCGGCTCCATCGTGATGCTCGACGACAAAACCCGCGCGTTCGACAGCCTCGACGTCGAAGTCGTCACCGTCGCGGCCCTGCAGGTGGCGTCCCGGCTGCGCGCCGACGAGCAGGAGATCGTGCGGCGCGGGCTCGAGGAGCACCTCCGGCAGGCCCAGAAGATGGAGGCCGTCGGCATGCTGGCCGGCGGCATCGCCCACGACTTCAACAACATCTTGAGCAGCATCCTGGGCTTCACCACCTACCTGCTCGCCCGGACGCCGCCGGGCAGCAACATCCACCGCGACCTCGGCCTGATCGAGCAGTCGGCCGTGCGGGCCGCCGACCTCACGCGCCAGCTGCTCTCGTTCGCGCGCCGGCGCCATTTCGCCAAGGAGCCCGTCTCCTTCAACACCGTGATCAACGACGTGGTGGCCATCCTGCGCCGCTCGCTGCCGGCCAACGTGCAGATCCATACGCGGCTGGAGCCCGAGTTGCCGCCGGTCCTCGGCGACCGCGGGCAGCTCAACCAGGTGATCATGAACATGGGCATCAACGCGGCCGAGGCCATGTCGGGCAAGCTCGGGACGCTCACGCTCTCCACCGAGCACCGGGCGCTGGACCCGCGCGAGCGGGCGGTCCTGGCCGAGGCAACGGAAGAGAAGTACGTCTGCGTCACGGTCAGCGACACGGGCAAGGGCATCCCGAAGGAGGACCAGGCGCGCATTTTCGACCCGTTCTTCACGACCAAGGCGGCCAGCGGCGGCACGGGCCTGGGCCTGTCCATCGTGTACGGCATCGTCACCAACCACAAGGGCTTCGTCCACGTCGAGAGCGAGGAGAAGCGGGGCACCGCGTTCCGGTTGTATTTCCCGGCCTGCGAGACCGGCGGCGCGACCGAGGAGTCGCCCGCGCCCGGCCGGGTGCTCACCGGCACGGAAACGATCCTCGTGGTCGAGGACGAGTCCCTGGTCCGCCAGATGGCGGTCGAGGTCCTGAAATCCTACGGCTACAAGGTGGTGTCGGCCTCGACCGGCGAGGAGGCGGTCGACCTCTTCAAGGGCATCCGGGATCGCGTGGACCTGGTCTTCCTCGACCTGGTCATGCCCGGGCTGGGCGGCGAGGAAACGTTCCAGGCGCTGCGCGCGGAGAACCCGGCGGTGAAGGTGCTTCTGACCAGCGGGTTCGTGCGCGAGGACCTCTCCGAACGCCTCATCGCGGCCGGCGCGCTGGGCATCCTCTACAAGCCCGCCAAGAGCGACGACCTCCTCGCCGCCGTGCGCGACGCCCTCGACGGCCGGCCGGTCCCGACGCCCTCGAAATCTTGACGGGGCCGGCGCGGAACCGTAGAGTCCGGCGATGGATGAAACGCCCCGGGCGGGTGTAGCTTAGTGGTAAAGCCTCTGCCTTCCAAGCAGAATACACGGGTTCGATTCCCGTCACCCGCTCCAATCTCCAGTCGGGGCAATTTCCGCTACGATTTTCCACGGCATCGCGTATTCCATGAGGACGACCGGGACGGATTTTCCGAGCAACTTCAGCGGCTGACGGTGGCGGGCAACCGGCGCGACG
>JAGNIJ010000052.1 GCA_018001225.1 Kiritimatiellia bacterium
GGTCGAGTCGGTTGGCGGCGTCTTCAAGGTCGCGGGCGGTTTCCGTGCGGCCGCTCTCGCGGCAATCGGTGGCAAGGTCGCGCAAGTAATCGGTGAAGTTCATGGGCCGGGGTTCCTCGTTATGTGCTGGGGGTTGGGTGGCGGGCCGGGGTTGGACCTGCCCGCCGTGGGGTGTCAGCCGTTCACCTCGGCAAAGGTCAGCGGGAGGCGGTGCTGGCGGCACAGGGCCAGCGCAAGGACGCGGGCCTTAATGCTTCCGAATACCTTGTAAACGCGGCTAACGGGCGTCCCCTCGCCGGTGGTCATGGCAATCGCCCAGCCGGGGAGGATGCCGCGGCCGCGGTAAACCGGGCCGTGGGCTCTGACCTGCTCGGCGTACAGCCGGGGGGCCGGGGCCGTGGTGAATCCCTCGCGGGGGTCCATCTGGGCAAGCTCCGCGATAGTGGGCGCGGCTCGGTCCCGGGTCAGCGTCGCCCGGCGGATTACTTGCGCCCGGCGGGCTGACTTCTCGGCGGTCCTGCTGCTGCGCTTGGTGTTCTTCTTCATGTCTGCATCTACCTTTCCGGCCTATTGGCCTCTGATTTCCCTGACAATCCCGGCAACGTGCCGGGAAAAGCGGTGGTCCCGTAGCAGGGCCGCAAGGTGCAAAAGCACTCGCCCGGCTCGGGTCTGGACAAGGGCAAGCTGGCGGGCGCGGGTCATTGGCGGGGGCTCCAAAGGGACCGGGTCCAGCGGATAAAGGCGACGGCGTACACGATCACAAGCGCCGTAAAAATGAAGTCGGCGGCTGTCACGGCAACACCTTCACGATTTGCCCGCCGAAGATGTCCAAGACCTTGGAAACCAGCGCGGCCACCCGCTGCCGGTGCTCGGGAGTGCCTTGGATTTCCCGAATAGCTGATTGGACGGACCGGTGCGGTGCTTCCGCTCCCGCCGCCGCCTTTTCCCGATTCTGGTTCCTTTTGCTCATGGCCTTTTCCTTTCTTTTTCTTCCCGACTCGCCGCTTGTCCGTCCGTCTGCGTTTGCTTCACCACGTGACGCGACAGCGCTTGAGCAAACGAAGCGGACGGCAAGCGGGGCTTGGCGAGGCGGGGAGAAAAAGAAAGTCCCGGAAAAGGCCGCTTGGTGAGAGCAAAAGGGAACAGAATCGGGAATAGAAAAGGCGGAGGCGGAGAGCGACCTTACTTAAGCGTAGCGCCCAACGGCTTCACCACATGGGGCTGTTTCCGGTGGGTCCGAGGGTCCGGGAAGCGGACGAAAGTCACCGCCCCCGACATCGTGTTTAGGCTGGATTGCGCCGCGCATTGCCCCGGTCTTTTTTCAGCCAGCGCAGCGTTTCTGAAAAAAGATTCCGAAGGAAAGGGGATCACCTAAACACGAGGTCGGGCTGGCTGTGCCTCGCGCGGAAAGTGGTCCTGTAATCGCGAGGCACAGACGAAAGGGCGGTGTACGTCCGCTTCCTTACGGGTCTTGGGTCCGGCGCCGACTGGCCAGGGAGGCGCAATCCCGCGACGCCCCAGCGAAGCTCCGCGCCCTGGCGCGGAATCTGGGGCTGGCTACGGGTTTACGCGGAGGTCAGAGATCGCGTTTCTGGAGAGCGGGCCTGTTCTTGCTTTTGAATATTCGTTCGCTATCCTGATCCTCCGAAAGGGAACTTTAACCCCATCAGTTCATACACATGATGGGCGTACACAATGGCGTTCTGGCTAACCTGTGTCTGCTGCGCGGCCAAAGTCGGCACATGGCTGAATTCGGCGTTGAAAAGCAGTGCCTTATGAAAACAAGATTCCTGCGGATGACCATGATGGGGGTTCTGTCAGCGCAAGCGGCTTTTTGCGGTGACCTGATAGAGAACGCGGTGCCATCCAGTTTCTGGAATAGGCAGGCCGACGTGGACGGGCCCTTGACAGGCTATGTCGAGTGGAAGGACCGCTATCGTGAAGACGCCTCCGACTGGGACAAAACAGATTACTGGGCCGCCATCGCCGTCTCTCAGGGCACCGGAAAGTATGCCGCCAGTTGCGAATGGTTATCCTGGGACATCGCCGAACGGGCTGCCCGCGAAAAATGCAACGCCCCCGACGCCCGGCCCGTCGTAGTTTGCGGCAACGGGTGGTGCGCCCTTGCATTGGGCGATCAAAAGCCCGGCAAGGATTTCGGCTGGGGTGTGGGCTGGGGCCCCGATCAGGAGACGGCCGAGAGATTCGCCCTCGATGCAGCCAACAAACAGGGCCTGCCAAAAGCCAGGGTCGTTTACAGCATTGACTCCCGTCAACCGAAGACTGGCGGCGCCATTGCCTTCTCCGAGTCCACGGGCCAATGGGGCTACTCCACAGGCGGCGGCCGTCATGCCCCCTACATGGCCATCCAGCACTGCAAGGCGCCGGACGCCAAGATCATCGCGCAAGCATCCGACTGCTGGTTGGCCCTGGCATTGGGCGATGACAAAGGTGCTTACGGTTGGGGCAACGCGGGCAACCGCATCGATGCCGAGCGCAACGCGCTACAGGCCTGCAGCCAGCGGACAAAGAACGCCAAGATCGTACTCAGCTTCTGCAGCAACGGCGTGGTGCATTGAAATTGGGCAGGACGAGATTCGGACTATGGGTTCTTGTGACGTTAACGAATACACAAGGGCATGACTTCTAATCGCCTGGCAGACAGCGATGAGGCTAAGGGGCTCATGATGCCAGTATACACATACTCCTGCCTGTACCTATTCGCCAGCGCCAACGCCACAACACAATCATCATGATACCCCTCCGGCGCCGAGTAGCTGATCTGCCCTGACGGCGAGAGTCGGTACTCGTACCGCTTCATCTCGTTGGTCAGGACCTCCCATGTCCGCGGCCAGGTCACCCGCCGCTGCTCCACGGCCACCACCAGGCGCTGGATCAGCTCGACCTTGCTGTGGGCCGTGAACCGGAACGGGGTGATGTTCGGGTAGACCCGGACCAGGTCGTCGTAGATCGGATCCCCTGCCCCGGTCGCATCCAGGATCAGCCGGCCGCGATACTTTTGCGCGAAGGCGACTATGCGGTCCTTCTGTATGGGCCAATCGAGGCGGTTGAAGCGCTCCATGTCGAAGCACTGGCCAGTCCGCGAGTCCATGGCGATCAGGACCGAGAAGTCGGTGTGCTTCGCCACGTCGCAGCCGATGACGACCTCCCCGCTTGGAGGCACGGGAGTCGAGACGAGGCAGGCTTCGATGTTGTGAAAGACGCCGGCCGAATCCTCCAGGAACTCCGCCTCATACTCCTGCCGGAACACGTCCTGGGGCAAGGTGCGCCGCGCGTCTTCCCACTCCTGGGCCGGGAAGTGCGGAGATTGGTTCGACGCGAAGCGGAAGCTCTTGTGCGTCTCGTTCCCGGCCTCCAGACCGCGAGTGAACATATCGAAGAACCAGTTGCGGCCCTTGGGCGTGGAGATCAGCACGGCCCAGCCGAGGCTCTGCCCGATGGTGGGCCGCAGGACGTAGTGCCACACATCCGGCGGAATGCTCGCGGCTTCGTCCACCACGATCCCCTGGAACCCGTAGCCCCGGATGTTGTCCGGGTTGTCCGCCGACAAGAACCAGACCCGGACCGGCCCGTGTAGGCCGCGGAACTCCACTCGCGTCGGCGTGCGCCCCGCGACAGTGACGAAGCCCTCGGCGATCTGCCGGAACGCCTCTATTCCACGCTCGGCGACGTTGTAGGTCGGGGCGATCCAGCCGTAGTCCCCTGCCCGCTCGGTTCCGCCGCGGTCGAGCAGCTCTCCGGCAAGGCACAGGGTCTTTCCGAATCGCCGGCCACAGCAGACGGTGCGGAACCGGTATCCTCGGGCTCTATGGATTTCAAACTGGGCGGCGTGGGGGCGATAGTTAAGAGTGACTGCCATTGGATGATCCCTTCCGCGTCGATGCGCAGCTTCGTTTCATGAGGCAACAGGGGCATGATGATGGACCTGAAGAAGCGAATGCGGTCCTTGTGCAGGTAGGCCCGGAGGGCTTCTCTCATGCCATCGACCTCTTCCTCTTCGGCCAGTAGCTCGTCCAGGGCGAGCAGGATCTTCATCCTGCCGCCGAAAGAGCCTTTCGGGCGGCCGGGCCCACCGGCCCACCCAGGCTTGAAAGGTGCGATTTCAGCGCCCATAGCACTCATTTCCCTATTCGGAATAAATGACTTTCACGTTGCTGAACGAAAGTTCCCATATCGTATATTATTTGTCAAGTATTATCTATAGGGCCGCCCCCAAGATCCGCAGGACCGCAGCAGCCAACGGCGGGCCGCAAGCCCGAAGGGCGGGCGGGGAGCGCCGGACGCCCATAAAAGGAACAGTTGGCGGTGTCAGCTTGCTGACCCGGTATCTGTTCCTGGCGGCCGGCCGAAGGGGGCGGCGCTCATGGCGGGCGCGGATCGCGCGGAGGCCAGCGAGGGCGGCGTTACTGTAGGGCAAGCGCCCAAAGCAGTCCGTGGAGACCGGCAGGTCGAACACGGTCTGCGACGGCGCGACGAGGACGGCCTCCCGGTCCATGAAGTCGAGCCTCCTGGCGGCGGCGGACACGTGGAGCCGCGCGTAGGCGTGGCGGTGGTCGTGGTCGAAGACCGGAGCGGCACCGCGAACGCGGGGCACCGTGTACGCGCAAGCGCTCACGGTAGCGAAGTCCGCGCCAGCGGATAGAACGCCGAGACGCCGGAGCGGGCGACACGGGGCCGACGCGACTTTCTGGCCGGGATCAGGCCGGCCGGCCCGGAAGCCAGCCGCACTCGCGTTTCCGGAGCGCGATCCCGGCCGCGATGGTGCGCCGTGTGGGGGAAGTCTTTCCCCCACCCCATCCGCGGAGGCCGGAAGCGACAGGCCGCAAAAAGCGAAGGACCGAGTTGCGAAGGTCCGTTTTGCGGCCGGGCGCTGGAGGCCGACCAACGCGCTCGTACCCTGGGGGACGTAGCGCCAGAGGGGGTTAAGCGTCGGGTTGCGGAGCCGGGGACGGGAACCCCATCGGGGCGAGGCCGGGCGCCGCGCAAAGAGGCTCCACGCCTCAGCGTGGAGAGAGGCGCCCGCCTACGTTGCCGAGTCTTGGTGTCCCCCGGAAGGTTCCCCGGGACGGTACCGATTTGGAAAGGGGGCGCAGGGAGGGGTTCGGGGAACCGCTAGGGGGAAACCAAGATTCCCGTCCCCGTGCCGCCGCAGACCGACGCGCGTACATCCCCACTGTGGGGCTTGGGGCTTCCGCGCGAAAAGTCCGCGGGGCTTCGGGCTTGGCGGTGAATCGCTCCCAGGCGAGAGGGGCCGCGGGCTTTCGCGCGTCCGCGACCGACGTCCAGGCGGGCGCGTCTTTACGGCGAGCGGCCCAGCGAGCCGGGAGCGCGTCAGCGCGACACAGGACAAGGCGCGTGCACTACCACCGTCCGGAATCGTTCGTGCGCGTGGCGCGGGGATGCATCATGACGACCTACGGCATAAGGACCAAGCGGAACGGCAGGACCGCGCCCGGAGGCGCTCCGCGCCGACGCAGTGGGCCTGGCCGTGAAGCGTACGTAGCGATGTGCGCCGCGCTGAATGCGGCGAGTCTTCGAGCCGCAGACCGCCGAAGCGGCGCGCGAGCGAGCATCACCCCGCCGGAGAAAGCCCACCCTCGCATCGCAAGCGTTGTAACGCCGAGCCTACAACATCTACGATCTTCCTGTCATCTTGTCGTCAAGAGGGTCTTGGCGTGATGCTTACAGTTGAGATATACTTTTTTTCAAAAGGTTACCGTTAATTAACTATAGGCGGAAACAGAAATATCATGAAAGATAAATGCGAAAGATGTGGATGCACCCCTCATTCTCCACGCCGGAGATGCCCAGCATGCGACTCACTCGTTTGTTCTTCGAAGTGCTGGAACCACAAATTGCAACAGTGTTCAGAATGCGCAGCATCGGTGACTGTGCCGCGGCCCGCTCGGAGAGAGCCCCACTTCCAGCATTCATATCTCACAACGAAACCGGCGGCACATTATAAAAGAGTCGATTCACAAACAGAGTGGCATAAACAGCGCGAGAAGCTGGAAAATCAAATATACGAGCAGACATGTGCTTTAAGAAGAAAATGGCAGTCTCGAAATAGATCATCCGAGCAACAGAATTAATATCGAGCAGATCGAATGCTCACCGGTCAATCCGAATACTGCAGAATATTGCGCACATCCTCCAACTGGGCCTCTTCTCTGAGGAATCTGAGCGTCGAAATCGCGAAAGGTATTTGCCACGCTTGCTCGGGGTGTTGGCGGTTGAGGAGCGCAGGATCTGCTTCTGTGACTCTCTGAAGAGCTTCCTCCAGGAGTTGTCGGATTGCTCCTGCTCGTCGAAATCCATTGCGTGGCCGCCTGGGTGCATTGGCCTGTGCGTCATACTCGGGTCCCAGGTAATCGGGGTCGTCACGTCGCCGCTTCAACATAAACGGAAGTGCACGGAGGCATTCGTTCAGCAGCCTCGTAATCATACCGCCGGGCTGATGCTGAACGACTCTCCGAACAACTTTGTCCGCAAAGACGTTGACGACATAGCGGGTGATTACCCGCATGTCATCGTCCGTGACAGCAGCATGGCAGAGAGCATCATCCCTGAAACGCACCATGTTGCGCAGAGCGCGAAGCCACTCCACATGCATGGGGGCCCCTGCGGGATTGTCATCCTCACCAAGGCTGATGTCCTCAACTCGTCCGGACTCAATCGCACGTGTCATGGCGCGAAGAAAGAGTGCGTATTCATCGACGCGACTGAATGCCAAGCCCGCCACGTGCAGAAATACGAGTTTCATTGAGGACCGAGGGATTTCGTCAGCCGGCCCATCATTGAAGCGTTCAAAGCATTGATGTGCGGCATGTTTGATATCGTCAGGAGCAGCAGCGTACATCCATCCGCCGAGTCTGCAGAGAACTGGATCATGATCATCAGCATAATGAGATCCGAGCTGCGTCTGGAACTGCGCCGCGAGTGTAGGTAGGTTTGCAAGGTCGCCATCCGAGCCAAATACTCCGGTGTGCAGAAACAAATCCGGTTCCATCTCCTCCCCTCGTTCCTGGGCCTCCAGATGGGCGAAGGGCCAGCGGTTCATATTCCCAACATTCCTGCCGTAGTGCAGGCCGATGAGTTGCCAGACAATGCCGACCGACGGGCGGTTTTGCGCGGCGACATACCGGCGCATGAGCCCTGCACACTGAGGCCATAGCCCGCCGCTATGATTATGGGTGAGCCAAGGCTCGGGCGCATTGGGGTTCTCGACTCTGGCCCATATGTGCCTGGATGGTTCCACCCGGGAGACATTGGGGATGTATGCAAGGTGGGGTCGGATCTCCTCTGGCGCAGGGACAACGACCATCCTATGCCAGTTCAGTCGTGTGGCAAACAGTCCTTCCCTCGTGGATGTGACGGACACTCTTGCATAGCCTTGGCCGGGGAATGCCTCCGCAGTGACGCTAACTGACTCCTGCTGAGGGATTCTCTGGGCTAACTCTGCAGGAAGCCCTCGGTAGATGTAGACATCGCGTCGTATGGGCCGGCGGACTGTAAAGTCAAGATGATCAGCCCCTGCGGCGATGGAGAATCCACGAATAGGTTCGGGTGATCGGTACGGCTGGCCGGCGTCAATGGCAATGCTAGGTACGACGGGAATCCAATCTGACCCCCTTTGAGGGCGGATGACGTAAATCTCGACTGGGACAAGGGTGTCCCGATAGGAGGGCAACGGAGGCGTGCTGTTCATGGCGTGGGCGACATGCCACGCGCCCGTTGCTGCGGTCTGTCGTTCTCCGATATGTATGGAGTGCGGAGTTCGTGGAACCGTTCTGACAAGAGGTTGCCACAGCTCATTATCATCCAGCCTTATCACCGGGGCGAAAGACCCCCCTGCGACAGCTCCTATGATAGGCGAGTCCGCAGCCGCTTGTCTGAGTTGACCGACGCGCTCATGCACAGCCGCGAAGAGATCCGTATTGCCGTTCGATGCCAGTTCACAGACGCCCTTACTCACTGCATTGAGACTCCCAAGCTTCCTGTTTAGGCTGGAACTGTGGGCTCGCAAAGCCTGGGTGATACCGCCGAGTTGTGCAGGACCCGCTTGGGCCAACCACTCCTCCAACTGTGCGGAGGCAAACAGTATTCGCCAGCTCTCGGGAACCGACAGTTCTCCTCGCAGAAGAATGTCAGAGGCAAGCCCTAGGCCGACGAAGGGAAGATCGGTGCGTTGGCGGCGGTGCCGGACAGGAACAAGCCACACACGATTCTGTGCGGCGGGTTTGACCGCACGAACTTCCACAAGATCCATTTCCCAGACGTCCATGGCCATCGAGACCGTCCAGAGAAACCCAAGAGAAGTGCCATCCGTTGAATCGGTTTCCACATGCTGAAATCGTTCTTCATTGCGCCGGCACCAAGCGACAGCGAGCGCCATGGTTCTGGGGACCAGAGGGCAGTTGTACCCGTCCAGAAGAGCTTGTTGCGCTTTCTCCCCCAGGCTGTCAGGCACAACCAGAGCGGTCTTTTTGCCCCCGTTCGCGGCCCAAGCTTTGGCTGATTCGGTAATAACCATTTCTGGGCGAATCTCTCGCATCTGACCGTTCTGCGGCCGCCACACAAAAGGTGATTGGTCGTAATCCGACAACTCGGGCGGAAAGTCGGGGTCATCACGGTCTGCAGAAAGGACAAGACGGGCCCATGCGAGCGCGAGAGGCACTCGGCCACATCCACGATCATCCTCGCGAGAAGGGGGTATCTGTGCTTCCGGTGGCCATGAGAGACCCGCGCCGCGGCGATGGCCACATGCGTGCGGTCCGGCGATTACTGGTTCGCGGTCATGAAAGGGCAAAAGAACGGCGGGCGAGAAACAAGGGCACGCCACTACGGCAGGTGATGGATCAGCGACCGGGTCGCCAGTAACAAGCACGCCCGTGTGCTGAGTTAGGTCGAGAGCGCTTATATGTTCAGGGCGTGTTGGCACGAGCTCTATCTGCTTTCTAGCCGCAAGTTGTCATGTCCGTGATTTGCGCTAATGCCTCCGAAACAGCCTCGCTTAACTTAGCGGGTTGGTTTCGGATGGCAATGGAGGTGCTGATAAGGAACATGGAAGGAAGATTCGTAGCGGGACCACCTGTAATGGACACAGGCGCAAGGGGATCTGAAGGAGTGCCCCCAACCGCAATGACAAGTCCTGAAACACGGCGCTGTCGTACGTGCGTTTGGTACTTTGACAACGCGATCTGACAGCGTCTCGCTATGACGGAGATGGAATCTTCCACAGGGAGCAACACACACCAGACAAGCAATTGCAGCGGGAGGGCTTGAGGACCTTGGCAGTCAAGAACAGTATCGCACCCAGTGGCTCCGACTATATCGGAGCCTGGGAATAGACGTCCTTTCAGAAGAGCATCCTTTGCGGCTTTGTCGTGGATAACGTCAATCGCATCAAAGACGTAGGTTTCGCCGAGTCTGGGCAGGGTGAAGGGGCCGGGAGCAACTGGCGGTGCTGTCCAGCGACCCCGGCTACCCTCTCCGAAGTAGTAGGCGCTACTCCAAGCACCTCCACGTTCAGCGCTGGCAAGTGCTGCATAGAGAATTTGCCGTGCCGCTTCGGCCCACAAAACTCTGTGCCAAGTCCATGCATCATCCATCACTTTCTTATGCTCAATGATGCTGCGGTAGGCGGCGTAAACGCGGTGATACTTGGCATCAAATTGTAGGGGGTAGTTTGGATGGACAGGATGGCGCAACTGTCCCGGCAGCACTGAACTGACGGGCTCGCGCATGCGCCAATCCCGCGTTTGTACGAGCATCTTGCGAACGTCGCGCACTTTGGGATCGCTTTGGCGCTCCCCCTTGTCGAATTCGGAGCGGTATTCGACCGCGAGGGCGGCGACTTCCCGCAGAACCCAGCATAGCACCCGGTTTTCAAGGGTATCCATGTTCTCAATTCGCGACACAGAGAGAAGTTCCCGTCTTGCACCTGCCTTCTGCTGGATAGTTGTGCCAGGTCTTCTTGCGAAGTCTCTGATGCAAGCTGAGTCGAGTTCCTGAATCTTCTCTACTTTTTGATCCGCCCTTATGCGTTTGAGAATGCGTCGGGGCTTGGACGTGCAAGTCTCTAGGGCGTCGACCAACTGCACATCTTTAGCCAGACTAACAACAAGGTGAAGAGGAGCCTCCTTTGTCTGGTCTTTGCGCCATACGCGATCAGCAGCCCCCCAAACACGCCGGCTCAGTCCGCGCGTGGTCTTGGTCTCGGCGTCATCGCAGAGTTCATCCAAGTTGTGCAGGAGGCGAAAGCAATTCACCATCCACTCCATCCAAGCATTCGCTTCCTGAGACTCCCCGTGTTCCTTCTCCAGATCCGGCCTTCCTATGAGGTGTTCCTGAGCGCACCACACCTGCTGTCCGCCGATATCCAAGGAATGCGTGAATGAATGACGGCCGGGATGAGGTCGATGGTTGGCAGGCAGTGCGTACATGTGCGCCCTTTGACCCGCCCAGAAGAAGGGGAATGAGACGGAAGCTAGTTCATCCCGCTTGGCCCGCTGTGAACCGAAAGAGGGAACTCCGAGGTCAGCGGAGACGACAACACGAGGGCTTCCATCGCCCCGGATAAGCACGGGCCTGTTTCCATCAGGCTTCACTGTCCCCGAGGCTTCTTCGGTCAGCAGTGCCCATGGTTCACGCTCGAGGAACAACAACATGTCACGTATCCTCGGTACGATCTAGTCCCTGCCAAACAAAGACGGTGCGGTCCTCGCGGCCGTGCCGAAAAGCAGCAGACAAAGGACGGTCATCAAGGCCGTCGACGAGTCGCTGAATGCGATCGAGCGAGTCCTGGTAGGCGTCGACATCGAGACCGCGAAGTTTCGGCATTATCCGCTGTTCGATCTGGTCAGCACGCGCCCAGTTGAAATGATCTCGGTTTCCCGCCCAGTCTGGATAGTTGGCCACGTATGTCTGTATTGCGAGGATAACGCGATGGCCAAAGGGACGCCCCACCTCATTCATGCATGAGTTCAGTTGATCAATCCAGTCGTTGAGCTCATCCAGTTGGCCGCCCAGGGCCGTTCGCTCCTTGTGCCATTGCCTCCATGTGTCGAGCCCTAGACCTTCGGGGCGAGGTTGAACCTCAGTGCGCGTTTCATAGCGGCCAACCTTGTTGGGTTTGCCGAAGCGCAGGACGCATGACCGGTCCAGTACTTTATCTGAAAGGGTCTGGGTCGATTCATCCTCGTTCATTGTGCCGGTGAAGAGGACGTTGTCACCGGGGAACAGACGTATTGGCTTCTCCTCTTTGGCCAGGCTTCCCATATCCAAAGCGATCTCGGCTTTGGCTCTTTCCACTGGGTTGTCAAGTTGCCGAATGTCGCGCCTAGTCTCAAGTCGGCTGAGGAAATCACTGAAGTAGTATTCGATTCGAGCAAGGTTCATCTCGTCGAGCAAGACCAGGAGCATTCTGTCCTGCCTTCCGCCGTTCCAGTCCTTCGGCAGCGGCCACTCACCGCGGTTGTATTGTTCGAACTGAACCATCGCTCGCGCCAGATCGGTGGCCTTGTATCGTTTCTCCAGATAGTTGTAGAACCCAAATAGGTCTTGAGGGCTATCCCACCGGGGTTGAACAGCCAATGATACGAAGTGTATCCCCATGCCTTCGGCGTAGCATTTGGGCAGCAGGCTCTTCCCTGTTCCGCTTATACCAGCGAGGACGGTGATCGGGGAGATGTGGCTCGATTTCAAAGCGGTATGAAATGCCAAGAGCACCCGATCAGGGAATTTCAACTTCAGTTGCGTGACGACGTAGTTCTTCATCCGGTCAAAAGCAGCATGCTCGGTCGATGCTTGTCGCTCGCGCGGCAAGGTGGGGAAGTTCAGTGACTTCCATAGATCTTGATAGCGCTCTTCCGGTTTGGGGGGAGCCATGCTGTCAACCTGTTTGGTCAGCGTTTCGAGCGCTCCCTGGAGTCCTTTCACAGAATCTTCCATGCCCTTCTGCTGGGCCCTTAATCCCTCGATCTTGCCAGCGAGTTCCTTTGACTCCTTTACAAGCGGCTCCAGCTTCTTGATTTCATCGGCGAGGCTGTCGCGCTCTGCCTTCTTGTGTGGTATCTCAGCGTTTAGCTGCTTCAGTTCAAGGCCCTGTTCGCCGAGCTGCATGATCTCTTTCTCAAGGGAATCGAGTTGGGAGAGGCGCGTCTTGTAGAGGTCCACGCGCTCTCTCATCTGCTCCCATTCCTGTTTGGTTTCGCCGATTTTCAGCTTTGTATCCTCGTATGCGCTTAGCGCCTTAAGGTGCTTCTCCTCTAGCGGCTTGATGTCTTGGGTGAGAGCGTTGAAACGTTGCTCCAGCCGTTGGACGCTGCGTTGCCACTCCTCTGATTCGGCTTTCTTCTGACCAATGTCGCTACAAACCTTCTGCCGATCAGCTACGAGAGCCTCCAGGGCAGCGAGCTTGGCAGACACGCCGCGTGCAAGGGCGGTGCGCGCCCCCAAGAGAAGTGTTATGACTGCGAAGAAGCACGCGAGCGCGGCTGCAAGAACCACGATTTCAGGTGTTAAGTAGTGTTGTAACATTTGCGTGTCTCCCCAGTGGTATTCAATTGCCCGTCGCGCTGTCTTTGGCGGATAGCGACTTCTGCTGTCCGATCAGCTGGTTAACTGCGCGCTCAAGATCTAAACGCCTTGTGTCTAGGTCGCTAACTTGCTTCTGCAAGGCCGTAAGGGCGGTCGTAGCTTCGGCCAGGGCGGCCTGCTGCGTTTTGACCTGCTGACTGAGCGAGGATTCTTCTTGAGCTACCGACTCTTTCTGTTGTAGCAGACGATTAATTTCGCCGCGGGCTCCTTCAAGGCTGGCTACTTCTGCTGCCAAGGCGCTCTTCTCTGATTCCAGAACCGACAAGGTCTTGCGTTCAGCACTAACCCGAGCAGATAGTCGGGAGAGTTCCGAGGACATTGTGGTGAGTTCATTTGTCAGAGATGAGTACTCCACCCGCAGGCGCGTTACGGTATCTTGGATACCAGGAAGAGCGGCTTTGGCTTCGTCGCGAACGCGCACGTGATCGTTTCTTTCGTTCCTGCGGGCTTCCGTATCAACGTTTAAAGCGGCAAGGACCGACTGTTGTTCCTTGACGCTTTGGAGTAGTCCTGTAAGGACTGCCTGATTCGTCGAGACTGCGGCGAGGATGAGGGAGAGTTCGGCTTTCTTGGCGGCGAGTGCTCGCTCCGTATCCGTGAAGTTCGCCTGCAGGTTGGTGTAGGAACTCTGGATGGAATCCCGCGTAACGCGGGCGCTGGACACTTCGCCGTCAAGGCTCGTCTTCTCAGCCTTTAGGGACTTTATATTCGCTGTGAGGATTTCGCTCTCTTGCTTGAGTTCTGGGACCATTGTTGTGAACATTCTGTAGGCCGCAGCCGCTGCTGCACCCTTCGCCGCCTCGGCCTCCAAGACACGATTTTCACCCTTAAGCTGCTGCTGGCGCGCCTGCATCTCGGCGATATCGGAGTTGAGGGTCGAAAGTCGCTGATCGTATTCCTTCAGAAGTTGGGCTTTCTGGGCAAATGCGTTTTCTCGCTCTGTGAGGGATCTGAGTCTGGCGTATGACAGAACGAGCGAGAACGCGGAAACACATGCCAAAAGAATGCCTAGGCCAACCCAGAGGGACATGGGAAGGATGCCTCCTCGTCCCAGATCGGATGGGGGAGGCAGCTCTGTCGGGGCATCCCCGGTGCCTTCGTATTTTGCTTTCAGGGCGCCGAGTTGATCCATTGTTGAACTTTTTTCAGGCATGACTCCATATCCTCTCTTAGTTCGTAGACCCAGAACCTCATCACATCCCAAGATCCGCCACCTTGGGCTTTAACGTATATGTCACGATCAATATCGCGGCGAAGTCTCTTCCCAGCGTCGTCCTTGTGGAAGGCTTCCCCGTCGATCTCGATGTCGAGCTTGCGTGTCTTATTCTCACGCAGCACTGCAAAATCCAGCTTGTAGGGACCGAGGGGATACTGGGCATAGACGGAAATGCCTGCCGGCCGCAAGGCATTAGAGTAGAACCTCTCCTCCCAGAGCTGTTCCGGCAGGAAGGTCGGTTCCCCTTCCGCAGGACCCCTGACATCGCTCAGGCTGTCGACATACTCTACGAACTGGCGCAGGTACTCGACGGGCTTGTCCTCAAACGTGAATTGGCGCACAGCCTCCTTGTCCCCCACAACTACAAAGGCCGCGCGGGCCCTGCTCAAGGCGACATTGAAAAGATTCCTGTTCTCGGCAATGAACCATCTGGCACCACGAGGCATTCCTGAGTGGACGGCCATGGTGTAGACGATGACATCTCGCTCGTCTCCTTGGAATCCGTGAGCGGTTTGGGCCTCGAAAGCCGCCAGTTGGAGCAATCTGCCGTCGACCGCCTTCTCAATGCCATCGCGAATGAGATCAACCATGCCACGGAGAGGGCATACTACGCCCACTGTTCCTTCATATTTTCTGTCCTCGAGCAACTCTCTGATGATCGAAATCGTCTGGCTGACCTCTTCCGGCAGATGGTAGCCCTTCGAACTGGGCACCGCGTGGCTGGACACCTGAATCCAAGTGATTCCACGCTTCCAGAACTCAGGGCGTTTGAGCTTCTGCGTGTCCGTAAAGACTTCGAGCCGATCGTCGTACCACCACTGTGATGAATTGGCGAAGTTGATGATGTCGGGGTGGCAACGATAGTGGCTGGCGAGAAACTGGGATCCTGCACGAGGCGTCACAGACTGGGCCGCGTCAAACATGGATTTGTCTGAGTAGCGAAGATGGTCATTTTCGGGTCCATTTAGCCCATGCGAACGAAGGAACTGGTCCTCGACGTTTCTGGCAATTTGGGTGATCTGAGGCAACTGCAACGGATCGCCGATAACGACGGCTTGCTTGGCGCGATACAAGAGCGGAAGGCAACTTGGGATATCGCACTGGCTGGCCTCATCGATAACGACCAAATCGAAAATACCAGGCTCCAGTGGGACTCTGTGTGAGACCGAGAGGTTGGTCACCGCCCATGCGGGCAAGCGTCGCAGCATGTCGGGGAACACGCGGCCAAGGCTCTCCAGCCGGACCTGTCGCTGCTCGTCATTCAGCTTCTTGCCACGGAGTTGGGGCATGGTCTCGCGATAATGCTGTACGGCTTCTTGAGTTGATTCGGGCATATCACGGCCAGAGGCATTCTCTCTGACCTTGGCCGTAAGAAGAGCCGCAACCTTCTTGGCAATTGCCGTCTTGTGTTCAAGGATGCTTTCGAACAGGGCTTCCAACTGCGAGGCAGTTCCAAGCGCTCCTGCCGTCTTCTCCATTTCGTTCGCAGCCTGACAAAGGTCGACGAGGGGGAACAAAGCTCTGAATGTGGCCTGCAACTGAGGAACGTTGGATGGCCAACTGGCTGAGAACGAGATGCCCGCCTTCTTCAGCGCGTTGTTTAGCGCCGCCGCTTCTGTTCTGCCGCGCTGGGATTGGAGACGGACCCAGAGAGTTGCCAGGAAGTTGGGCATGCCCGCTATCACATTAAGAGAAGCTTCGAGTCTCTTTGCGAAGAGGAGCAACGCTTCAGGATCGAATTGTCGCGCGGCTTCGTAGGCTTTTGGATTTCCCGGTAGAAGCTTCTTTTTCAGCGTATCAAAACGATCTTGCGCAAGTCCGGCGCGTGCAAGGACAGTGCCGATTCGATCCAGTTCGTCGTTCAGGTCATCCAACTCTGAGAGATGCAGGTCGATACTTTGCATCTGGTTCTGAAATGGAACGGCACCACCGCGTGGCGGCAGGTTACCCATGCGCTGGAGCAATTCGCTGCATTCATCATCGTAGGAACCACCGACGCGTACCAGTGTGTGAGCATCAGGGCAGGTCTTCTTGATGCGCTCCTGAACGACCTCCAGCGCCTTGTTGTTTCTGCTGGCGAATAGGACCGTTTTGTCATGCAGCACCGCAGTCGTGATGATGCTGGTGACAACTTGGCTCTTGCCGGTGCCGGGCGGGCCGGTGATCACGCTAAGGCGATTAGAGAAGGCCTGCGCAACCGCCATCTCTTGTGGGGCATTGAGCAGGGAGTCTCTATCTCCTGGGCTCAAAACCCGAATCCTTCCCGGATGGGCGAAGCCTTGCTCGGCGTTAGCGGATTTGGTCCTGAGCAATGGGGCAAGGGCTGTCTGCTCGAAGTGCCCTTGACTCTTGGTCAGGAGTTCCTCGATGTCGCGTATCAAGCCAAGGATGTAGGGATTTGAGCCCCCAAGGAAGATGCCGCTGCGGTTATACAAGCCGGCCTTGTCCGGAGGTACATTCTCCAAGCTCTTGGCGCGGATGATCAGAGAGGGGGCGAGGTCTTCTCGGATATCGGCGTCGGGAAGAACCGCCCCAATCATCTCAAGACGTTCCCCGAAGGAACTGTATTGGTCAGTCTCCGCGTCGAGCCGAGATCGGACAAACGCGCGGTCTCGCCACTTGGAGCGGGCTAAGACAAGAGGGTTTAGCCTCACGGACTTCGTGTCCACATGGAAGAGGCATCGGGCTGGCTCTTGCTGTATTTCGAGCCTGACAATGAAGACGGGTATAGCTTTGTAGTCGGCGAATTCTCCGTCCCCTGTTTCGACCCATTCCAGCATCAATGGATAGCCGTAGTATGCCGTTCGCGTTCCACCCGCAACGTTCTTGACGAAATCGGGCATATCGCTGGTACGGATGGAAGCGAAGCTTCGGCCCGTGGAGAGCAGTTCCTCTGACAAGACAACGAAACTACTGCCTTCCTGTTCTCGGTAAGAGGCGATGGCCTTCCCTTCTTCCAAGAGACAGTCCTTGTAATAGGCTAGCAGGCGATGAAGCCTGGTCGATGCGTCGGTGTCGGTGCCCTCATCGTATTGATCCGGAACAACTCTCACAGGTCTGATGTTGCCCATATCTTGCCCGGGGCGGACAGTGACGCGACCATCAAGGTTGATACGGAGATAGTCTGTCTGATCGAGCAGCCAATCCTCGAATTCGGTATAACTGATATCAACAGCACGGTTCTGGAGCCCACGCCAGACATCAGAAATCGACATGGGTTCAGATGAGCCGCGCAATAGCGCTAGCACCAACTGTTTGTGACTGTTCAAGGCTACCATCATGTGTTCAGTCGCCCTATGCTGACTTTCCTTGGCGGAACCACTCATCAACCTTTGTTGCCTTGAGCTTCCTGCAGCGACTCGGTGATGATCAGACCACTTTTTTTACGGATAAAAGGGAAGACCTAGCGTATTCACCGAGATGATGATGGCACCGTTCCGGTGTAAGAAAGATTTCACGGCCCGGCGCCACACAGTATCTCGGCCCCCCCCTGCCAGTGAACCGCCCATGGCTCGGATAATAGCCACGCTTCGAGTATCGACCAAGGAAAAAGCGCGAATCAGCCCTGCCCCGCCTTCGCCTTTGCCTTCTCCATGACCCGCCCAAACAGCTCTGGGCTCAACTCCTTACGGGCCACTGCCACAAACGCCTTGGCAACAGCGATTTCAAGCCGGCCCTGCTTCAGCCGCGCGTTGACCTCCCCGAGAACCTTGCGGATTTCTTCCCGCTCGCGGGTCAGGTGCTGGTCCTTGTCCTGGGCGCGGACCTGCCAGGCGCGGTCGCGGGGCCGACCCTCTTCGTGCGCCCTGACGTTGGCCTCGTGGACCTGGGTCTTGATCTCGCGCTTGATCTGGTCGATCTCGTTGATGCGCTGGATCAGGAGCTCGCGCAGGTCCTCGTCGGGGAGGCCCTCGGGGATCGTCCAGGGCTCGTGATCGTCACGGTAGCGGGGCCGGGGCGGATGGGCATGGGGCGGGCGCTTCGGCGGTGCTGGCGGCTGGCGCTGATTGCTGATCATCGCGTGAAATTCTCCTGAAAGTTGCGCTCATTGTGGGCAACTGCCGGGGATTGTCAACCGGCCGGCGCGTAGGATGCCCTATACGCCCCGATAATGCCGTTTTCGAGGGGGGCCGCTGTCCTCTATCGCGTTTCGGGAAACGGCCGGAAAACACCCCGAGTTTCCTAAGGAATTCATGCGGTTTTTTGGCTTAACTGCTTACATGACATCCGCAGGCGGGCGACGGCCTGGCGGGTGGCCGCTTTGCGCCGTTTCAGGGCACAGGCCGGACAGTAGCGCTTCCGGGGCGGACAGGGGCCGGCGCAGTCCGGGCAGGGCCGCGTCGAGGGCGCCTTCTGGCCGGTAACGCGGCGATATTCTGCCGTGGCCGCCTGTAGCGGGACGGCGCGCCGCGGATCGGTGGCCATGGCAGCCATCGGCATGACACAGTCCTCGAAGTACTGGCAGCGCTGGGCGGCGGCGACGAGGCACCGGGGCCCCGAGCCGAACCCCGACAGGGACAGGTCATCGCCGATCATGACGCCCAGACAGGCCCCGTCCGGCTGGTAATTGGCGCACTCCTCGGCAGCGAGTTGAAGCGGGGTCATGATGACCTGTGGCGAGTTACTACCCGGCCGGCGGGCGGCGACGTAGGCCGCCATCCTTTCTTAACGAAACGAGCCGCACAAGGAAACGATTCGGCCGATTCCTTTACTTGCGGCGGGCGGGCCGCGGCCGGGCCTCTCTGGCGAACGGGCAGGCGAAACAGGGCGATCCTCCTATCCGGCCGCCCGATAATCGTAGCCCTGTGCCCGGCCCGGGTGAAGCGCCAGCGCTCCAACTCGACCCAGATGCCGAACGGCATGGGGCCGCGGGCCGTTTCGATGACTTCCTCGGGCGACTGCCAGACTGTGACCTGTATCCTTTTCATTGGGGGCTCCTCTCGTTTTCAGGGGTTCGCTGTTTCGTGTTCGGGCTGAAAAGGGGCCGGCACGTTCGGGGTGGGAGCGGACCGGGGCGCGGGGCCGCGGGCGCACGGCGAGCACCACTTGCGCAAGCGGGCCGGTCGCCGCCCACAGGTGAACAGGAACGCGGTGCCGCAAATCTCGCAGTAGGTCAACAGGCAAACCGCCGCGGCGGTCGGCCGCCAAACGACGGGAACCTTGTAGAGGCGGCCGGCGAACTTGAAGCGGTCGCCAGGGCAGGCCTTGGTCAGGTCCACGCGCAGCGCGGGCCGTTTCAGGTAGCGGATCATCGCGGTCCCCCCGGCGGTAAAGCGGTAGACGGGCGCGAGCGGGCCGGCGGCCAGCCCGGGGCGAGGGGCGACCGGGCCGAAACGGGTGGAGAAGCGGGGGGACTTAGTGGGGAGGGCGGAACAATATCCACCCCGAGTTTACCCCTGTCATTATTGGGGGAAATGGGTGCGGGGTGGACATGGTGTACTTTATTTAAAAAAAGAAAGTATATATAAGGCCCCCTCTCAACCCGGTACCGGCAACTGTCTCCCTGGTAAAAAGTTTTGGTTGTGTCGCCAAATCCCCCCCATGTCCACCCCGAGTGGGTTTCGATCAATGGTGACGGGCCTTTTAGTGGGGTGGACCTTCTGGCTAAGCCCCCCTGAAGTCCCCCCCTGCCGGGCTGCAGAACCGCAGCGACCGCTAGAACGGGACGTTCTCGACCTTCTCGATGGTCCATATGCAGACTCCGTGGAGGATGCGGTTCTTGATCGGTTTGCCCTGGGACTTGAGTTTTCCGAGCATTTTCCCCGCGCGGAAGGGCGTGTATTCCTTCACGAGCATGTCCAGGCCGCTGTCCGGGAGACTCATCTGCTGGAAAAGCTCGCTGGCCGTGCCGACCCAGGGGGCGTCCTTGTCCTTCATGAACATCTGCAGAAGCTCGCCAAAGCTGTAGGACCCGCTCACCGCGCGGGCGTGCTCGACCAACTCCTCGTGCCAATACGACCGGGCGCCGTAACGGGTGTCCCCTACTACCTCGTCCGGGGCCGACCAGTTCAGCAGCCAGCGACAAAACGAGGGCAATTCGCCCCGGATCACGTTGATCAGGTCGGGCGGGAAGTTCCGCTCGGTGTCGGCCACCTTGAACAGGCAGAGCTTGTCCTGGAGCGAGATGTCGAGGTCGGGCAGGATGTGGAGCGATTCGGGGTCAGTGTTGAGCGTGACCACGACCCGCCCGTTCCAGTTGACCGTTCGTGTGGTCCTGTACTTCTCCCGGAATGAGAACACTCGGTTCGCGACCATCTTCTTGATGATCCCGCTGTAGTGGGAGTGCCGCCTCGAATCGGTGCACGGCAGGGCGTCGTCCAGGGTCCAGAGGGCGACTTCGAATAGCTGGCTGTTGAACGTCTCTTCGCCGGTCAGGAACGAGCTCGCATCGGCGTGGCCCCCGAACATCTGCGACAGGATCACGTTCGACAGGAGCGTCTTGCCCCGGTTCGGGGGCCCGGCGATGTAGAGCGTTTGGCCCGGCAGCATGGCCCGCTCGAGGGCGGACCGGTACCACCGCTGCAACCAGGCCAGGAAATTGTCCAGGGCCTCGGGCGGATCGAAGAAGCCTTGCAGGAAGCCGTGGATCCACGGGAACGACTCGGGGCCGGCCGCCCGGTCCTCGGAGGGCTGGCAGCACTCCAGGTTGGAGCAGTTCACAACGCGAGCGGCGCCGATCCGGTTCAGGCCGCGCGGCTGGAACACCTGCGGCGCGACGCATTCCACGGTGTTGTTCTGCTGGATCGCGAAGAGGGCCCGGTCCAGTTCGCTGGCTGTCTCGTCGCGGGGCACCTCGGCGGACAAGCCGCTCTCGACGCGCAGGCGGAGCGAGATGTCCGCTTTGTTACTGGCCGTCCACCGCCCGTCCGGGAGTTGGTGCCAGTAGTCCTTGCCATCGAAGTAGACATCGGTAATGGCGCCGCCGATCTTCTTGGCCTCGTACTGCGCGACGAACCGGGTGCCCAGGATCGCCTTCCAGGGCACGAACGCCGAGGAGCCGGTGAAGCACTGCATCCCTGCCGAGCGCACGATGGCGGCGCTCTGGTTGTCGGCCTGGGGGTCCCAGAAGCGCACACCGCGGGCCCCTACCTCGAACGGGCCGCTCCACCGGCCGGGGAACTGCCGCTCCACTTCGGCCGCGACTTGGTCCATGGGGATGGCCGTTTCGTACCGGTCCCAGTCGTGCCGGTTTCCGGCCTCGACGAGCCACTTCATCGTGAAGTCGGCCGGGATGAGGTCGGTCGTGATCTCGTCCCACTTGGTGCCGGCTTCGAAGTACTGGGACGAATCCTCCATCGCCCCTTCATCGAGGCCCGGGAAGAACCGCGCCAGCTTGAGCTGCTTGCGGATGATCCGGGAGAGGGCCTTGCAGAACGCCGCGTTATGGACCGGGATCGGCCGCTCGAAGCGCCAGATGGCCCGCACCCCGCCGCTGAACGTGCGGCAGACCCAGTTGGGACGGAACATCGCGGGGCACTTGTTCAGGGCGCGGTCCCGGCGCTCGGTGTCGTCCATGTCGCAGTCGTAGTCCGCAACGACGCCGTGCATCAGCATGGGCGGGTTCTCCTTGCTGATCCGCTGCTTGGGGGCCAAGCCTTCGTAGAGGCTGTAGAAGCAGTGGCGGGTGTCCCGGTGGGCGCACCAGGCCTTGAACTTCTCCTTAGAGCCGAAGGGCGGGCGCGTGAAGGCGCGGGGATCCAGCCCGGTGTTCACCAGCGGGGAGGTCAGGTTTTCGATTGAGAAGAATTCCACGGGGTACCTCACTTTCGGTAATGGTCTGAAAGCGTTCCTTCCGCCGCGATGGGCAGGCCCGGCATCCACTCGACCGGGACCGTCATCAGCTGAATGATTTCCGCGAGGGCCTCGTCGGCGCCGGCTGCCGGCACATGACAGATCACCTCGTCATGGACATGCCACAGCACCTCGACCCCGGCCGCGTGCAGCCGCAACAGGGCCGCGGCGAAGATGTCTCGGGACACGGCCTGGACCAGGTTCTCGACCAGGAGCGCCCCGTAGACGCGCTTGTGGGCCGTGCCGCGCAGGAACCGGGCCCACCACGTGCCGCGCTCGTGCTTCAGGTCCCAGTACCGCAGCTTGCGACCGCTCGGCAGGACGACCTCCATATCCTCGCCCCGGCTCTTCATGATGAGGCTGGACATCTGGTCCCAGAGGCGGACGATCCGGGGGTTTGACTCGCGGAAGTCGGCCACGGCCTGCTTCGACTCGGCCTCGGTCATCTCGATACCGGCCCACAGCTTCGCGACCTTCTGGAACTTCTGCCACCCGGTGCCATACCCGAGGGCCAGCACCCGGCACTTAGCCAGCGCGTAGAGCTGCTTGTCCTCTTGTTTCAGGGGGCCGCCGGTCCACCCCATCGTAGCGCGGGCGTGGGCCTCGTAGGGCGACTGGCCGGCACGGACCCGCTCGAGGAACTCCTGATCGCCCGAGAGCCAGGCCAGCACGCGCGGCTCGATCTGGGCGAAGTCCACGATGGCCAGCTTGTGACCAGGGGCCGCCACGAAGCACCGGCGCAGGTCGCAGTCGTAGATCGGATCGCGCGGCAGGTTCTGCATGTTCACGCGTGCGTCGCCGGACCAGCGGCCGGTAATCCCGGCCCCGAAGTACTTCAGCGCATAGGGCATCGTCCCGTTCGGGCGAATGCGGTCCCGGATGGCCTCGTACTTCGCCAGGAACATGTTCGAGCGTCGCCAGTCGCGCATGGCGGCCACGACCGGATGGTCCGCGCCGTAGCGGTCCTCCCACTCGGCGCACTCGTCGCTGTCCATCGCCATGCTGGCCGGCGCCTCGATGCCCTCGCGGCGGCAGTACTCTCGAAGGGCATTCGGGGAAAGCGGCTTGTCGTCGGCGGCCCAGGGGATCTTCTGCTCGGCCTCCCAGCGCACGAGGGAAAGCGTCTTGATGTCCCGCTGCAGTTGCTCGCGGTCAACGGTCACGCCGTGGAAGCCCCACATGCCGGTCAAAAAGGACAGCTGCTGCTCGGCGGCCGGCCATTGCGGGCTGAAATGGGTCCAAAGCTCCAGGCAGAGCCATGCGTCGTTCAGGGCATATTCCTTCACCTTCTGGGCAACGGGGCCGCTGTGCTCCACGTCCGCCCAGTGCTTGCCCTTCATGAACGCGCGGACCTCTTTACTGACCTGCTGCCCCAGGAGCGCCGCCGAGGCGTCCTTCAGGTTCCGGGCGCAACCCAGGAAAGCGGCGAGATCGGCCGTGCAGTGCCAGGAGGCGGGCCCCCCGCTATCGATCTTGCCGTCGCGCATGAGGCGCAGGAACACCAGCGAATCGAAGTTGGCGTGGTGTGAAACCCAGCGCGCGCCGTCTATCAGCGCCCACGGGGCCTCGGCCGGCGGCCCCACGTAGCGGGTGCCGTCGTCGCCCACGAAGGAGACCAGGTACGCCTCGAAGCGCGGATCAGCGCAGTAGTGCCAGACGCCCATCGTCTCGACGCTGTAGTCGCGGTCGTAGAAGGTTTCTGCATCCACGGCGTAGGTGTTCATGAGCCCCTCCTCTCCTTCAGGAGCTTCAGCAGGGCCTCGCCGTGGCAGCGCTTCGGGTGGCAGTGGCAGACCAGCACCTTGCCGCGGAGTTCCTCGATCCGCTTCAACAGCGAGGGCTTGTGCGGCAGGTAGTGCTGTTCGAAGCTGTCGCAGACGGCATCCCGGTCCCCGTCCTCGTCCAGGACGAAGGGGTTGCCGTAGCGGCTGGTGCGGTCGATCGGGACGGCCAGCCCGGAGCGCTCGGCCCACAGGACCAGGTTCTTGTCGGCCTGGGCATTGGCCAGGACCGTCTTGCCCGCCTGCACCACCTTCTGGCGCTCGCGTTCATCGTCCCGCCAGTCCGTCTCGGGCCGGCGGGCGACCTCACGACGGGCATCCTGCATGGTCAGCTTGCCGGCTTTGACCTTCTCGAAGACATCCGGGGCGGCGGCGCGCATCTTGACCGCCTGGTTGACGTAGGTGCGGTTGGTGTGGAAAGCCTCGGCGGCTTTGGTGGCGGCCTTGGCGTCGTCGGGTTTCTTTGGGTCAGGCAATTTTTTGCCTAACCCACTGGAATGCTGGACAAGGGCCGCGTCGCGGTTCCGCTTTGCCTTGTCCTGCTCCACCTGGGCCGCGATAGCCTTGAGCAGGTCCTCGGCCTCGGCCGCGATGCAGGCCCACTGCGAGGAATACAGGTTCCGGCGCTTGTTGGACCGCAGGACAAACTGGATCGCCTCCGTGTCGGTGCCCCGGAATTCCCGGGTCGGATACTTCACATGAAGCTGCTGGCAGGCGAGGTGCCGGTTCCAGCCGTCCAGGATGTCGCCCTGGTAGAGCACAACCGGCTGCTGGGCGTCGAAGCCATTCTGCCGGATGTCCTCGGTCAGGCGGGCCAGATCCTCTTCCTTGGCCTCGGGGAACACGTTGAATCGGTGCTTCTTCATGGTGGATTTCCTTTCATGCGGTGGCGACTTTGCAGAGAAAAGAGAACACCTGCTGGGGCTCTTCGGCGGTCTTGGCGGCGGCGATGAAATGGTTCCAGTACGGCCAGCCGGCGCCCTGTAAGACGGAAAACTCATGGCCCGATTCGGACCGGACCGGCAGCTTCATGCGGTGGATGTGAACGACGACCCACACGTTGCGTCGGTTCTTCATGTTCCCCAGCACGAGCCAGTGCCGGTACTCGGGATTGAAGACCTGGTAATTGGTGAACAGCCGCGAGGCATCCAGCGGGAACTTCCGCAGGAACTCGTACGCCTCGCGCGAAACGATGTGGCTCTCGTGGCAGGCCCCGGCCGCCGACCGCCAGCGGAGCATCGGCTTCAAGGGGCTTTCCTTCTGGCAGTGGATCCATGAGTCCGCCTCGCCGCAGTTGGGCGGTTCCTGGCCCTCGCCGCGGGACATGATGGCCGCTTCGAGAGAGCCCTCGACCACGGCGACGGAAAGATTTGAGCGGTTCTGGAACTCGACGGGATCGGCGCCGGCGGACTGGAGCAAACAGCGGGAGAGAATGTCCGCCCGATGCTCCCGCCGCTCAATGGCGCCCACCAAATGGATGTTGAGAAGGCGCCAGCTTTCCTTGCGGGTGTCCTTGCTGGTGGGCTCGGCTTCCAGTTCGCAGACCGACCAGACCCGCACGTCGGGGCCCCCTACCCTCAACGGGTAGATGCGAATAAGGCCGTACTCCCGGCTCAAGGCAATGGCGCACATCGTGGCCCGACCGTCTCGACAACGGTTCGGGGCGCCCATGCCCAGGATGACGGCCTTGGTCTGCATACCCGGTTTTCGTGCGCGACCGCCCCCGCCACGGCGTTTATTGGGCTGATCCGTTCGCTGGCGTCAGCAAGGGCCAGCACAGCGGGGGGAGAGTCGCTATCCTTTGAGCACGTCCTCGACGAATGCCCGAAACGCCTCCCCGGTCTTCCCGGCCTGGCGGAGCTTCGGGACCCAGACCATGTTCGTGCCGCGCTTCTCGCGGACGGTGGTGAGGGTGAACTTGCCGGTGTGGAGCCCCTCGCGCAGCGCGAACTTCCGGGCGCTGATGAGGATCTTCCCGGCGCTGGTGAACGCGGCGCCGGCCATCTTCCACATCGCCAGGGCGTAGTTGACGCCCTCGCAGGGGTAGATGAACTGGCCGGACTCGTCGTTGGCCGGCTCGCGGACGAACGCCAGCCCCTCGGCGATGTACCGGGCGCTCGGGCGCTCGTCGCCCGGCCCCCAGTCCAGCGTCATGCCGTCCTTGAGGGCCTGCTCGCGCGACTCCCACCGCCGGGGCATCGCCTCGCTGCCGAACTCGAGGTCCTCCTCGATGCAGACGTGGATGTGCGCCACCACGATTTCCATCGGCTCGCCCGGTTTCACCAGGACGATCTCGCCGTTGAACACTACCGACCCGGCGTCGAACTGCTCGGACAGCCCGCCCACGGCCTGGACCACGTTCAGACGCGGGACCATGATCATGGACCGGTGCAGCTCGCCGCTGATGTCGCCCGCGACGGGCGGGGCGGCCACGGCCACCGCGGCGGAGTCTTCACGCGCCACGACCGCCGGGACCT
>JAGNIJ010000053.1 GCA_018001225.1 Kiritimatiellia bacterium
CGTGCAGGTTCGTGCCGGGCGCGAGGGCGTCCTGGAGATAGGGATCCTACCCGCCGACCGTCTTCTCCACCTTCATGCGCCGCCGCGCCACGACCTGGAGCAGGGCCAGGACGATGACGGCCAGGATCGCCCCGCCGATCCGCTTGGCGCGCGGCGTGACCACGACGTCGGGGCCGGGGGGATGTTTCAGGCGTGACTCGGTGAAGAAGAAGTTCAGCACCGGCCACCAGGCCGCCAGCGCGGCCAGGAGCAGGACCATGATGAACACGTCGCTGGCGTCGTATTTCCCGAGAAGGACCGGCCGGTCGGCTGTGTGGAAGACCAGGCCGGCGAGCAGGGTCAGCAGGGCGAGGTAGCCGAGGGCGGCGAGGTAGATTTTAAGGGGTGATTTTGGTGTCATGGCTCGATAGGTCGTAGAGGTAGACGGACGCGTTGGCCTCGCGGAAGGCGTCGAGCTGCCGGCCGAGGGTGTCGAGGTGATAGGTGAAGAACTTCTCCTCGTCCACGCCGCTCCGGCGCCAGATGTGCGACAGCATCACCCATACGCGCGGACGGCCGCGGAGCCGGTCGAGGTCCTCCGCGTACCGGCGCCAGTCCTCGCGAGACCGCACGCCTTCGATGTAGTCGCCTTTCCGGAAGCGCTCGCGGTCCATGTAGTACTCGAACATCGGCACGGTGTGGTAGTAGAGGTAGAGCGTATCCCCCGGCTGCCAGTGCTTGTTGAGGTGCTCGACCACCGGCCGGATCTCCGTGTGCGGGCGCGGGTTGATCACGTTGCCGAAGGTGAAGATCACCGGGTGGAAGAGCAGGAAGAGCAGCAGCACCCCGGCGGGGACGCGGGAGGGCAGGGCGGCGAGGTACGCCACGCCCTCCGCCGTCCAGAGCAGGAACACCGGCAACGCGAAGAGCATCAGCCGTCCGGCGAACGGGTACTTGTGCAGGCCCGAGGCCAGCAGCGCGAGGAGGACCGGCGCCAGGCCCAGCCAGGCCAGGCCCCGGCGCCCGGAGGCGAACAGGGAGTAGAGCCCGATCAGCAGCGCCGCCGCGGCCGCGCCCGTCAGCGCGAAGCCGCCGGGGATGGACAGCAGGCCCAGGGGGGCGTTCATGAACCACTGGATATCCTTGATCGACCGGGGCGGCAGCGGCATGAACCCGTCCTGCCAGTAGTCGAGCAGGAACTCGTTCTCCGTCAGTTCCGAGAAGGCCAGGGAGAAGACCGCCCCGAAGCTGGCCAGCCACAGGGCGGCCGGGAGCAGCAGCAGGCCGACGGATTTCCAGTCGCGCCGCGCCAGGCGGTCGAATCCCAGGACCAGGCCGATGCCGCCCAGGACGAAGACGGCCGCGTGGGAGAACCATACGGCGAGGGCGCCGGCGAGGCCCAGCGCCAGCGCGCGGCCCGCCGCCAGCGGCCGGCCGTACTCCGCCCACGCCATCGCGAGCAGCAGCAGGGTCCATAGCACGTCCGTGGAGTACTGCTTCACCTCCGCCGAGTACTGGATCAGCCCCGGCGAGATCGCGAAGAGAAAGACCGCGAGGGGGGCGGCCCCGGGCCGGAGGCCGCGCCGGGCCAGCCACGCGAAGAGGGGGAGCGCCGCCAGGCTCACCAGCAGCGGGATGAGCCGCAAGGCGTACTCGCTGCGGCCGAGCGACTGGAACATCAGCCGCTCCGCCCACAGGAACCCGACGGGCGAGCCCTGGTCGTAGTCCAGCGGCTTCATCAGCCCCGCGAAGTCGCGCTGCTCGATGTTCGTGGCCAGGAAGATCTCGTCCACCCACAGCGAGCGGTTCTCGAGGTACTGGTCCACCCGGAGGAACACCCCCAGCGCCGCGATCGCGCCCAGCGTCCAGGTTGAGTTCCACCAGTTGGCCCCGCGGTTGGTCATGGATTCCCGGTCCTCGTTCCTGACGAGAAACAGGTTGGACAGTAATGGAAAAAGGGGGGCGGGCACAAGCCTTCAGGCGCCGGCCGCGTTAGAGATCAGGTGCCGCCTGTCGATGCGGGTTGACTTCGCGATATTATGACGTGATAAATAATTAGATTCGCAGTTTCTACGTAAATAATATTTCTATGAGCCTAGGCAGGTCAGCGGTAAGCGAAATCGGCCGGTTGCTCCGCCGGGCGCCGGGCTTGATGGTGATCGTCCCGCTCGTGGTCCTGTTTTTCGGCAGTTTCTGGCTGGTGCCGCTCCCGGCCGCGCCCTCCCGGGTCAAGCTGTTCTCCATCGAGAACAAGCGACTGGTCTCGCGGGACGTGAAAATGCCCGGGCATGCGGAGGGCAGCCTGGCCGACGGGGGTGTTCGCGTCCGGGGGTCGGATGTCCTGGTCCTGGAATACCCGCGCACGATGCGCCGTCTGGTGCTCGGCATCCAGCTCCGCGGGGAGGACCGGTGCACGGTCGGCGCGTCGCTCGACGGCGGCGACTTCTCCACGGTCTGGCAGGTGAAACCGAGCCGGGCGACGGAGGCCCAGTGGGCCACGCGCCGCACGGAGCTGACCCTCAACACCCCGATTCGCCTCCTCCAACTGCGGGTCAGCCCGGGGACGGAGGAATTCACGCTGTCCGACGTACGGGTCAAGCGCCTGGCCCGGATAAGCCACGACTGGTTGGTGCTGGCGCTGTGGCTGGCGGGCCTGCTGGCGGCGGGCCTGGCGCTGTTCCCCCGCGCGCGGGAGCCGGCCGAAACACTCGGCGGCGCGCTGGAGCGGGCCGACCTGCCGCTCTCCGTGGCCCTGACCTGCATGATCGTCTTTGAGCTGAACTCCCTGGCCCTTTTCTTCCTCGCGCTGCTCGTGGGCCTGGTCCTCCTGTTCCGGCTCGGGCGGCTGGCCGTCCGGCGGCTGCCGTGGCCGGCGCTGCTGTTCAACGCGCTCTTCCTCGTGCTGTTCTTCCGGTTCGCCCCCGCGCTCTTCGAGAAGTTCATCACGTACCGGACGGTGTCCGAGTTCCAGCTCGACGTGGACCACCGGATGAAGCCCAACCCGGAACTCGACGTCAACCTGGACGGCATTCGGTTCAAGGGCGGGCCCGCCGACGTCCGCGACGAGGACTTCAACATCATCTTCATGGGCGATTCGTTCACGTACGGGATGAAGCTGCCCTACGACGACTGCGTGCCCTACGTCCTGGAGCGGCTGGCGACCAACCTCTCCTGCGCGGCGCGGATCCGGTCGGTCAATTTCGGCTGGGTCAGTTCGTCGCCCCTGTTGAGCTACCGGCTGCTGATGGACATCGGCCGGAAGTACAAGCCGGACCTGGCCGTCTTTCTCCTGGACGTCACGGACTTCCACGACGACCTTAAGTATGCGCTCAAGATCAGCGAGAAGGAGGGGGTCAGATTCAGCTCCTCCCTGCTGCTGGACAACGCCCTGGACCGCCTGCTCCTGCGCTTCATGACGCTCGGCACGCTGCGGAGCCTCAAGGAGCAGTTCCGGGCGGCCAACATGGCGCACCGTGAAAAGGCCGAGGTCATGTCCGTGATGAAGATCCGGTACTACGCCACCAACGTGCCCCTCGTGTACGCCCGGCCGTATTTCGAGAAGGGCGTCATGGCCAACCTGCTGACGCTGCAGGAATACTGCCGCGACCACCTCGGCGTTCCGTTAGCCGTCGTCCTCGTGCCGCGCGCCTACCAGTATTCCGACCGCGAGGTGCCGCGGGACTACGAGGCCGACCTCTACACGATCCGCGGCCCGCACGTCCGCAACCCGAATCGCTACTTCGCGGAGCGGAAGGACCGACTGCCTTACCCGTTCCTGGACCTGCTGCCGGCGTTCGAGGCGTCGGGGCTGTTCCCTCTGTACTTCGAGGACGACCCCCACTGGAACCGCGACGGCGCCCTGCTGGCCTCGCGCACGATCCTGGACTTCCTCGCGCGAGAAAAGCTGTTGCCCTGCGGGCCGGTCGTGCCGTAGAGAGGATGGCATGCGCGTGCTGTTCCTGTATCCGGTTCCGCCCGCCCGCTGGCAGAAGCTCCGTTACCAGCAGGGCCTCGGCTCGATCTGCGCGGTGCTGAAGCAGGCCGGGCACGAGGTCGAACTGCTCATCCTGTCCGGGCCGGACCGGGAGCGGATCGCCGAGGCGGTCCGCCGGTTCAACCCGGGCCTCGCGGCCATTTCGCTCACCAGCGGCGACGTCGACCTGGCTTGGGAGGCGTCGCGGATCCTCGGCGTCGAGCACCGCCTGCCGGTGATCCTGGGCGGCATCCATCCCACGCTGCGCCCGGAGGAATCCATCGCCGCCGAGGGCGTGTTCGCGATCTGCGTCGGCGAGGGGGAGTACCCGATGCTGGAGCTGTGCGAGGCCCTGGACCGGGGGACGGATCCGACGGGGATCGCCAACCTCTGGGTCCGGCGGAACGGGACCGTGCATCGCAACGCCCTGCGGCCGCTCATGACGAAGCTCGACGAGCTGCCGTTCCCCGACCGCGAGGTGTTCCGTTTCGATGAACTGCTCCGGCAGTATCCCGAGGCGGAGTTCATGGGCAGCCGCGGCTGCCCCTACCAGTGCGCCTACTGCGCGAACCACGCGCTGCTCCAGCTCTACCGGGGCCGGGGGCCCTACGTCCGCTACCGCGGCGTGGACCGGCTGCTCGACGAGATCGGCGCCGTCGTCGGCCGGTATCCGGGCATCGGGTGGCTCGGCTTCCACGACGACACGTTCACGATGAGCCGGCGGTGGCTGACCGAGTTCTGCGAGAAGTACCCGGCCCGGTTCACGTTGCCGTTCTGGTGCAACTCGACGGCCCCTCTGCTCACCGCCGAGACGGTGGCCCTCCTGAAGAAGGCGGGATGCTACGAGGTGCGCGTGGGCGTGGAGTCCGGCAGCGACCGCCTCCGCATGGAGGTGCTGCGCAAGAAGGTCCGCCGCGAGGACATCGTCCGGGCCTTCCGCCTCCTCCGGGAGGCCGGCATCCAGGGCTACTCGTTCAACATGATCGGCCTGCCGTTCGAGACCCCGGGGACGATCCGCGAGACGATACGGCTGAACCAGGAGATCCGCCCGGCGACGACGTTCTGCTCCGTCTTCTTCCCGTTCCCGGGCACGTATGCCGAGGAGGTCTGCCGGGAGAAGGGCTGGCTCACCTCGCGACGGGTCGCCAGTTACTTCGAGGAGGACTACGCGGTCAACCAGCCGACCGTCAGCCGGAAGCAGGTGCTGTTTTTCCACGCGATCTTCAACGACCTGGTCCGCTGGCCCAGGCTGGCACCCCTGATCGAGCTGGCGCACCGGATCCCGGTCTGGCCGGGCAAGTCGCTCTGGAACGCCATCCGGCGGGTCCGGGCGAAGGCCTTCGAGTTCGGTTCGCGCCTGCTGGGCCGCCCCGCCCCGCGGGTGTAAGCCCCGCGTATCACAAGGCCTGGCGGCCGTCCTCTCGATCCTGGATGGTCCGAGCCGCTCACGGAGAAGGAGGCGCAAGCCGCTCGATGACGATGGACTCGATCGCCAGGTCCGCGCGGCGCAGGTAGACGAAGACCAGGTTGACGGGAAGATTCGATTCCTGCGTCCACTCGATCCGCGCGGGTTGCGGCCCGGCCCGCACGGGGACCGCGTTTGTGCCGTCCAGCCCCTCCACGTAGAGGCGTCCGAGTCCCGTGTCCGGCGGGGCGGGGGAGGAGAAAACGAATTTCGCGGCGTAACGGCCCGGCGGGAGCGGGAGCTTGGGCCCGTACAGGATGGCCGCGCGCGGATCGGTCGCCGTTCGCAGCATCACCCGGTTCCGGCCGGGATCTGTATAGCCGCCGTGAAAGAAGCACGGAGCGGGGATCTCGACCGGATCGCCTGGCGCCGGGGCCGTCCACGATCCCGCGGCCAGCAGGACCATGTCCGCTTCCACCCGTCCATCAGCTTGTTCCAACCGGAGGGCCAGCGGCGCGAAACGGTCGAGAGGCGCGGGGATTTCCTGCCAGGTCCAGGCGTCCGCGTCCACGGCCAGTGGACGCGTGTCGATGACCGAACTGTCCGCGAGCGTGGAGGCCTGGATCGTTCCGCGCCCCCGCACCCGGAGCATCCAGCGCAGTTTCGCTGCCGGGCTGGCCATGGCCGGGGGCGTCTCCCCTCGCGCCCCGGGCTGCGTCAGGACGAGGGCGCGGCCCGCGGAGGCGTCCGGGAACGGCTCGGTGAGATCCGGTGTCGCGGCGCAGTCCTCGAGTTCCCAGCGGCGCGCGGGGAACCACGTCCCGCACTCCGGAAGAACGGGCGCGGCGCTATCCGCCGCGCGGGGCCCAGGCCGGATGCGGAACGCCCAGACCGTTTGCGCGTGGGCCAGGAAATCCAGGCGGGGATGATTCCGCAGGCGGGCCAGCGTGGCCAGGACCGGAAACGGGCTGACCTGCTCCGGGAACAGGTTTTCGTGCAGGAGGATGTAGCCGATCCCCCGCCGCCAAAGGTCGTCGAGTTCGTTGTCCGGCAGCCAGCCCTGGTTGAAGCCGCGCCACCGCTCGAACACATCGCGGATGTACGCGCGCCGCACGACGGGGCTGTAGCCGTTGACCATCCGCACGCCGTGGCGCTGGGCATAGAACTCGTAGATGGAACTGTACGCGTCCTGGCCGGGCCACAGGGGCAGGGCCAGGGCGCGCGGCAGCGCCCCGGCGGCCCGGGCGTCCTCGGCCACCGCCGCGTAGGCGTCCTGGCGCTCGTTCAGCCCGCAGAGCGTCGGGCGGACCTGGGCGCGCATTTCGAAAACCAGCGCCGCCGCCAGCCCTCCGAGCAGGAGGGCCCGGAGCCGCGGCGCCCGTCCGCGATCAGCGAGCGTCATCGCCAGCGCCGAGGCGACGGCGAGGATCGACGGCACGAGGCAGTAAATTTTCGCCGTCTGCCGCAAAAGCGCGTACGGGGGAATCAGCACGCGCACGGCGACCAGGACGCGGCCCGCGAGGGGACCCTGGACGCCCAGCGCGAGCACCACGATCGCGCTCATGGCGGCAACGAGGATCAGGAATACGGCGGCCGTACGGCGCCCTTCCGGCGTATCCCGGAGATCGCGCCGTCCGAGGCCGGCCAGTCCGGCGGCGAGCACGAGGGGCAGCACCCAGCCCAGGTAGACATGGCTTTCCAGGCCGGAGGCCGCCCATTGCCACAGGCCCTTCGGGGCGGGCGAAAAATTGGCGGCCTCGGCAAGGCGGCGGCGGCCCGCGAGGTCGGCCGCGACAAGATGGGAGTGCCGCATCCACCGGTAGAGCACGATCAGCAGCAGGAACACGGCGATCGGCCGGAGCGCCCGGAGGATCGCCCTCCGGCGCTCCGGGTCCCGCCATCCCGCGGGCCACGACGGGATCAAGGCGAGCAGGATCCACAGGGGCGCCGCCAGGGCACAGAAGAAAAGCGTTTGGATGTCCGCCCAGCACAGGAAGAGCAGCGCGGCGCCGGCCAGGACGCCCCCCGCGGGGCGCTCGTCCCGCACTGCCAGGTCCAGCCCGATCCAGACGGCGGGTACCCACAGCATGGCAAACCCCGTGGGACTTCCGCCCAGCAGGTTCACCCACCGGTAGGGGAGCAGGATAGCGGGCAGGGCGGCCAGCGCCGCGACCGGTTCGGAGCGGACAAACCGCCGGACCAGCCACCAGGTCAACCAGTAGGTCAGCCACAGGCTGACGAAGCCCACAAGGTTCCAGGCGAAGGCCTGGCCCGCAATCCCGGCGAAGGCGGCGTACAACAAGGAGAAAGGCGCGTAGTACGCGGTGGGCAGCAGGCGTTCCTCGTCGCGGCCCGTGTTGAACTCGTACACGTTGTGAAACCAGGGCGTGCGGCCCGCGAGCATGCCGCGGAGCAAATCGAAATGGTAGAGCAGTTGAAGGTGGTCGCCCGGGATCATCTCGCGGCGCTGTCCTTCCTCCACGTTCTGGGAGGAGGCCGGGATGGCGTCGAACAGGTGGCGCGGCAACGGCCACGAAAACAGCATCCAGAGCAGCAGGCTCACGCCGAGGGAGCGAAGGAGTCTCTGGGCCTGTGTCATGCTGGTTCACCCGGTCGCGGTGGATGCATCCTAGCCGAAGCCCCCGGTTCCGTCGAGCCCCGCCCCGACACGGCCGGGCCTGCCTCGGAGCAGTAATACCATGTTATTACGTTATAACACCCCTTCATTCCCCGGCGCGGACGCCGAGGCGCCGTGCCACTTCTTCGGCCGGGGAAAGCGGCTTGGTGCATATTCATATACTGTTTAAATATAATATATAACGTAATTTCGAAAACCGGATATCGCCTTGCGAGCGCCGCTGAAAAGGTCCTCCTTGGCGGAACGAATGCGGCAGTTTAAAACAGCATATACCAGCGTAAAAACCATTGATTATTTATATTATAGCGTAATATATTGATCAAGTTATATGGCAGAACGACTCTATCTGGTGACGGGCGCGTCCGGGTTCGTCGGGGGCGCGCTGGTCCGGCATCTGCTGGAATGCCGGCAGAGGGTTCGGGCGATGGTAAAGGATCCCGCCAGGGCGGATGCGCTGCGGGCCGCCGGCGCGGAGGTGGTCGTGGCCGACCTGCGCGACGCGGCGAGCCTGCGGGCCGCCGTGCGCGGTGTGTACGGCATTCATCACATCGGCAGCCTGTTCCGGCAGGCCGGTTTTTCCGAGGCCGTGTTTCACGATGTCAACGCGGAAGGAACGCGCCGCCTGTTTGACGCTGCGATCGAGGCGGGCGTGCGGCGGATCGTTCACTGCTCGACCGGCGGCGTGTTGGGCGACGTGAAGACGCCGCCCGGCAATGAGGACACGCCCTATAACCCCGGGGACCTGTACCAGCGCAGCAAGATGGAGGGCGAGAAGATCGCCCTGGAGTACTTCCGCGGCGGCCGCATGCGGGGCGTCGTCATCCGGCCGGCGATGATCTACGGCCCGGGGGATACCCGGAACCTGAAGCTGTTCCGCATGATTGCCCGGCGGCGCTTCTTCTACGTGGGGCCCGGCAAGCACGTGCACTTCGTGGACGTCCGCGACCTGGTCCGGGCCTTCGACCTGGCCATGAACTACGGGGAATTGAACGGCGGCATCTATCATATCGCGGGGGAAAAGGCGGTCCCGCTGAAGGAGATCGTCGAGCTGATCGCGCGCGAGCTGAACGTGCCGCCCCCGCGCCTGCGGTTGCCGGCCCGGCCCCTGCAGTGTCTGGGTTCGCTCTGCGAGATCCTGTGCCGCCCGCTGGGCCTCGAGCCGCCCCTGCACCGGCGCCGTGTCGATTTCTTCACCAAGAACCGCGCGTTCGACGGCTCGAAGGCCGCGCGGGAACTCGGGTTCAATCCGGCGCGGAGGTTCGAGGACGAGGTCCGGAACGTGGTGGCATGGTACCGGGAGCAAGGCTGGGTGTGACGGCGAAACCGCTTCTATGAACATCCTCTTCATCGCGCCGCAGCCCTTTTTCCGCGAACGGGGCACCCCGATCCGTGTGAGGCACCAGCTCGAGGAAATCGGCCGCCTGGGTCACCGGGTGGATCTGGTCTGTTATCCCTTCGGCGAGCCGATCCACATTCCGGGCGTGCGTATCCTCCGCGCGATGCGGCTGCCCGGCATCCATGACGTGTCGATCGGCCCCTCCCTGGCCAAGTTCCCGATGGATTTCATGCTGTTCTGGAAGGCGCTCGGGCTTTGCCTGCGGAACCGATACGATGTGATCCAGGCCGTCGAGGAGGCGGCCTTTTTCGCGGTCCTGCTCGCGAAGCTGTTCCGGTGCCGCCTGGTCTACAACATGGATTCCCACATTTCCGACCAGTTGCAGTTCTCGGGCTTCGTCTCCGCCCGGCCGGTCATCCGGATCGCCCAGTGGTTCGAGCGCGCGGCCATGCGGCGGGCGTCCTGCGTGGTGACGGTCGGGCCCGTCCTCACCGCGGTGGTGCGCCGCCTGGCGCCGGAGACCCGGGTCCTGCAACTGGAGGACGCGCCGCTGGAATCCTCCTTTCGCGAGGCGCCGGCGGCGGCGCGGCGCCTCCGCGAGGAACTGGGCCTGGACTCCCAGCCGGTCTGCGTGTACACGGGCAATTTCGAGCGCTACCAGGGGGTGGCGGATCTCGTGGGCGCCGCGGGCCGCGTCCATCGCGAGCGTCCGGACGTACGCTTTGTCCTCGTCGGCGGCACGGAGGCCCAGGTGACCGAGATGCAGCAGCTGGCCTCCCGGACCGGGGCGGGAGCCGCCTGCGTGTTCATGGGGAGACGGCCGACGCACGAGATGGCGGCGTTCATGACGCTCGCCAACGTGTTGGTCACGCCCCGCAACCGGGGGACGAATCCCCCGATGAAGATCTACGCCTACATGCAAAGCGGGCGCCCGATCGTTTCCACGGACGTCCCCACGCACACGCAGGTTCTGGACGAGCACTGTGCTTTCCTCACGCGGCCCGATCCGGACAGCCTTGCGCGCGGAGTGCTGTCCGCCCTGGCCGATCCCGCCCGGGCGCGCGCCGTCGCGCAGGCCGCCCGCGGGCGCGTGGAACAGAAATACAGCCTTTCCGTCTTCCAGCGGAAAGTGCGCGAACTCTACAGCGAATTGGAATCGTCGCTCCGGCCTTCAGCCAGCCTTCCCCTTACGATCCCCGCGTGATTCGCTCAAGGCTTGACAAGCCTTCATATTAACGTAATAAACGCGTGTAACTAATAGTTATAACGTTGAAATATAAACTGGGCGGCGGGGTGGCGGCCGGTTTTTCTGGTGGCGCAGCGCATGAAAATCCTTTTGGTCAAAGTACCGTCGAATATTCATATTGTCGTTCCGCCGCTGTCCCTGGCGTACGTGGCCGCCGGCCTGCGGGGGAAGGCGGAGGTCACGATCCTGGATTGCCTGAAGGAGGGGTTGGACCACGCCGGCTTCGAGAAGTATCTGCGTAATAACCGGTTCGACGTGGTCGGGTGCACGGCCATGTCCATGGAGTTGAATTCCGCGCTGGAGTGCTGCCGGATCGCGAAGCGGGTGACCCCGGCGGTCGTGACGGTGATCGGCGGCGCGCATGCGTGCACGGATCCGGAGTCGGTGCTGGCGGACGACGCGGTGGACTTCATCTTCCGCGGCGAGGCCGAGCCCGGCCTGCCGGCGTTTATCGAGACGCTGGAGCGGAGGGGTACGGACTTCGCCGGCATCCCCGGACTCGGGTACCGGGTGGGGGAGAACGGGACGCGGTCGACCCGGTTGAACGAGCCGGCGTTCGTGCAGGACCTGGACCGCCTGCCGTTTCCCGATTTCGAGGCGATGAAGTTCGAGGAATACCCGAAGCTGTACCTCGCCCGCCGGCATCCTTTCGCGCCGCTGCTGACCTCCCGCGGTTGCCCGTTCCCCTGCACGTTCTGCGCCGGCGGCGTGATCTCGGGAAAGAAATTCCGAGCCCGTTCGCCGGAGAATATCCTGGCCGAGATCCGGTTGATGAAAGAGAAGTACGGCGTCCGCGAGGTCCAGTTCTGGGACGACAACTTCACCCTCGACCGGCGCCGCGCGGAACGGATGTGCGACCTGCTGATCGAGGCGAAGCTGGACCTGATCTGGTGGTGCCCGAACGGCGTGCGGCTGGAGACGCTCGATTTTTCCCTCCTGGACAAGATGAAGGCGTCGGGCTGCTACGCCATGGTGCTCGGCATCGAGTCCGGCTCGGAGAAGATCCAGCGGGACATGAGGAAGAACCTCAAGTTCGAAAAACTCCGGGAGGTCGTGGAATACGCCGATTTCATCGGCATCCGGACCCAGGGCTTCTTCATCCTCGGTTATCCCACGGAAACCCGCGAGGATATCGAGGCCACGATCCGGCTGGCCAAGTCGCTGCCGCTGCGGCGGGCGACCTTCGGGCTGTTCCAACCCCTGCCGGGCTCGGAGATCTGCCGCGATCTCCAGCGCGAGAACCGCGTTGCCCACCTCGATTTCACCCGCATGGAATACTCGAAGCCGTCGGTGCTCCCGAACGGGCTTCGGACCCTGCAGGAGCTCAAGAATCTGCAACGTCGAGCGCTGCTCGAATTCTACTCCCGGCCCCGGGTGCTGACGCGCTTCATCGCCGAGAACATGAGCTGGAGCCAGTTGAAGGAACTCGGCGCGATGGTGCGGACGTACCTGGTTAAAAGCTGACGGGCCGGCGTTGGAGGCGGGCCGCCCCCGGCCCGAAGAAGAGCGCCGCGGAGGCGCGGCGCCTCCATCGCGGGCGGGGCGGGGCGCCCGCTTGACTTCCGCGGCGCCAGTCCGCACAATGCCGCGCTGATAAAGAGGGTTGGATTCTCCCGGACATGCAGGAACCATCGACAACGCCCGCGCCGCGCAAGACGATCACGGTCGTCATGCCCGCCCTCAACGAGGAGGGCAACATCCAGGGCGCGATGGACGCCGTGGCCTCGGCCGTGGAGGGCCTGTTCGAGGACTACGAGCTGATCGTCATCAACGACGGCAGCACCGACCGGACGCCGGCGATCGTCGAGGAAAACCGGGCCCGTAACCCGAAGATCCGGATGATCTCGCACCCGTCGCCGCAGGGCTTCGGCGCCAGCTACAACTCCGGCCGGCTGGCGGCCTCGATGACCTACTGCGTCATGGTGCAGGGGGACAGCCCGTTCACGAAGGAGGAGTTGCGGGCATTCCTCGCGCACACGGGCGAGGCGGACGTGGTTTGCGGATACATCGCCAACCCGGCGTTCCGGTCCCAGCAGCGGCAGGACATTTCGCGCCGGTACACGACCCTGATGAATTTCCTGTTCCGGATGAACATGAAGTACTTCAACGGCCCGCAGATCCATCGCACGGACTGGCTGAAACAGCTGGTTCTGCGCAACAGCGGCTACGGGTTCCAGGCCGAGGTGCTGATCAAGGCCATCAAGGGCGGCAAGTCGTACGTGGAGATCCCGATCCGCTACACCGAGCGGCCCGGCGGCGGGGAATCCAAGGTGTTCAAGCTGAAGAACATCGTCTCCGTGGCGAAGACCCTGGTGACGCTGTGGCTGTGGAACCTGTTCCGGAGGCGGCCATGAAGAACGTCCTGGTGACCGGCGGCGCGGGGTTCATCGGGTCGCACCTGGTGGACAAGCTGGTGGCCGAGGGGCTCGCGGTGACGGTGATCGACTCGCTCGAGGCCCAGGTCCACAAGCGTTTCCCGGACTACCTGAACCCCGGCGCCCGCTACTTCTTCTCCCGCGTCCACGCGCCGACGCTGAACTACGCGGAGCTCCTGCGCGACACGGACACGGTCTACTACCTGGCCAGCAAGGTCGGCCCGACGCAGTCCATGAGCGACATCGCGGACTACACCGACGCCAACATCAACAGCCTCGGCTATTTCCTGCAGCGGGTGCTCGATCACGGCCGGAAGGTCCGCCGCTTCGTCTTGAGCGCCTCCATGGGCCCGTACGGCGAGGGGATGTATCACTGCGACCGCTGCGCCATGGATTTCTATCCGCAGGGCATCCGGAAGACGTTCGAGTACCGCTGCCCCAAGTGCGGCGGCCCGGCGAAGAACGCGGCGCTGGACGAGTCCACGGAGATCAACAACGCGTCCTACTACGGCATCTCGAAGAACGTCCAGGAAACCATGCTGCGGCTCTTCGCGGAGGCGTACGGGCGCCAGCTGGTCTCCCTGCGCTACTTCAGCGTGTACGGGCCGCGGCAGGCGTTCAACAATCCCTACGCCGGGCCGATCCCGATCTGGATCCTCAACGCGGCGAAGGGGAAGGACCTGGTCGTGTACGAGGACGGGCTCCAGACCCGCGATTTCATCAACGTCCGGGACATCACCAACCTCAACTTCCGCGCGGGCGGGCTGAAGATGCGCGGCCCCGTGGAGATCATCAACTGCGGCGCGGGCGGCGTGACGCGGATCATCGAGGTCGCCCGGCTGGTGAAGAAGCTGACGAAATCGCGCAGCCGGATCGTGGTCACGAAAACCATCCGCCCCGGCGACCTGCGGCACTCGCTGGCGGACAATTCGAAGCTGAAGCGGCTGATGAAGTACACGAAGTTCATCTCGGTGCCGGACGGCCTGGCCTCCTACATTAAAGGGTTGCGTCTGTAGCCCTTTTTGCTTCACTGTGGGGCCATGCAATCGCACTTTCCGCTCTTCAGCGTCTCGAATCACAAGTTCAACGTGATCCTGCTGGCGGCGGGCATGGGCACGCGGCTCAAGCCCGCGACGGACTACATCCCGAAGGCGCTGGTCGAACTGGGCGACCTGCGCGCGATCGATTATTTCATCACGCAGTACCAGTACATCGCCCAGCGTACGATCATCGCGGTCGGGTACTGCGCGGACCTGCTGGAGAACTACGTGCGGGGCAAGTATCCCGCGCTGAACCTCGCGTTCAGCCGCGAGGCGGTCTCCGAGCTTAAGGGCCCGACCCAGTCGCTGATGTACGCGCTGGATTGCGCGGACTCACGGCTGCCGACGATCGTGTCGTTCTGCGACTACATCATCGCGGAGCAGTTCTCCGTGGACCACGACGCGCTCGGGGTCTGCAAGCCCATGCGCGGCTTCGTGTACGGAACGTACAAGACCGTGGCGCAGATCGAGGAGGGCGTGGTCCGGGACCTGGTGTTCAACGACGACCTGGAGCACCGCAAGGAGAACGGGTTCACCGGCATCGCGATCTGCCACAACACCAAGCTGCTCAAGGCCATCGTGTACGGCGCGGCGGTCCATAACAAGACCGGCCGCGAGCTGGATTTCGCGGTGGACCTGTTCGCGCATTACGTCAAGCAGGTGCGCACGCTGCCCTGCCCGCTGTCCAAGATGCTGGAGTTCGGCACCGAGGACACGCTGCACAAAACCCGGAGACATCTCCATGGAGATCTCGGACTTCCTGTTCAACCGCCTGGCGCCGGTCCTGCGGGAGCGTGACCGGGTCCTCGTGGGCATCTGCGGCCGCGCCGGCGCGGGCAAGTCCACCCTGACCCAGCACGTCGCCAAGGACCTGAAGGCGCGCGGCATCCCGACGCTGCTCTACTCGGGCGACTGGCGCTTCTACCTCGATTCCGCCGACCGCAAAGCGTGGATGGAGGAGAAGTGGAAGCTGGGCATGGACGCCTACATCTACGCGCTCAACCAGTTCAGCTGGTGGAACTTCTCGCGGATCTACCAGGAGTTGGACGCGCTGATGCAGGGCCGGGCCGTGGACATTGCGGAAGCCTACGACCGGCGCACGGGGAAGAAAAACCACGCCGTCCGCCTGCCGGCGCTGGAGCGCGGGTGCATCCTGTTCGAGAACAGCATCCTCGGCGGGGCGGAGCACCTGCAGCGGCTGGACCAGGTCGTGCTGGTCAACACGGAGGACGAGGTTTGCTTCCGGCGCATCCTGGACAAGGACGCGGGGCGGCGCTCGTTCTCGGAGATCGTGCAGCGGCACCTGGTCACGACCTTCGGCGAGAATTTCTTCCTCAAGATGCTCCTCGAGAAGTTTCCGGAGCGTACGGTGGCCTGCTCTTCGGATGGCCGCCTCGGGCCGCTCCCGAAGATCCACGACCCGTCGCATATCCCCGTGCCCTACATGAAATCCACGTGGCGGGAGGCCAAGAAAGGGACCGTCTTCGTGGACCTGGACGGCACGCTGGTCAAGCACGTGGAAGTGCCGTCGGAAACCGGCGAGGAAATCAAGCTGCTTCCCGGCTCGGTCGAGAAGCTGAAGGAATTCCGGGAGCAGGGGCTCATGATCGTGCTGACCACGTCCCGGCCGCAGCACAAGATCATCCACGTGGCCGCGAAGCTGCGGGCGGCCGGGCTGGTCTTCGACCAGATCATCTCCGACCTGCCGCTCGGGCCGCGGCACCTGATCAACGACTCCAAGGACAGCGAGGTCCGGGCGTACGCGTACCCCCTCCTGCGGGACGCAGGGATCGGGTCGCTGGAACTCCAGGGCTGACCGGCCGCGGGGCCCAGATCCTGACGCGCTCGCTTCCCATTCATTCGGCCGCGGAGCGGCGGAACGACAGGGGGGCGCTTCAACGGGCGGTGGTCAGGGTAAAAACCCTCACGCCCGGGATTTGCCCGCTGGTGAGTTCCGGATACGAAACAGCCAGGAACCCGTCGGCCTCCGTGTCTTTCTCCCAAGCCAGATAAAACTCCACGCCGTTCGCCGCGAGTTCTTCAAGGACGGCGGCCGGCTCCGCGCCGTCGCGGGTCTTGCCCAAGTATCGCCCGGCCAGGTGGTACGACGTGAAGAGCGACCGGTAGTAATCGGAGTCCGAGGCCAGGCGCGAGCCCGGCGGGATGAACTCCCGCAGGCGCCGGCCGAGTTCGGCCTCCGCCCGCCCGTGCCCCGCGTGGCTGTAGAGCTTGGAGGCGGGGAAGTAGAGGAACGACAGCGCAAGCAGCGCGGCGGGCAGGAGCCGCCCCGCGCCGGCGGGGGCGGGCCGCTTCCACAACGCGTCCAGGAGCATCATGGCCAGCAGCAGCAGTAGAAAATGGGGCAGCGCGAGGTAGCGGGGATAGACGCAGATCGGCAGGTAGCCGCCCGTGTACAGGGCGATCGTCCACAGCCCGAGCCAGCCGGCGGCGCGCGGCCAGTCCTTCCGCCGGCCCGCGCCCAGGAAGAGCGTTGCCGCGAGAACGGCCCACGACAGCAGCGAGAAGGCGAGGAAGATCCGCACGCTGGATTTCACGTTGCCGAGGAACAGGCCCGCGGCGTAGCGCCGGGCCGCGGGCGATTCGAGCGGGCTCCAGGGCGGGATGGGATAGAACGTAGGGTCCTCCCACGCGCTGCAGGCCGTGTCGTTCGGCAGCGGGAGCAGGCCGACGTGGTGATGCGGCACGACGCCCCGGAGTTCAGGGCTGAAGAGCGATACGTTGATGGCGCCGGACGTACCGAGCGTGAACTTCCCGTATTTCCAGGTCAGCGCGCCGGCCCAGGCGCCGGCCATGAGCCCGGCGACCAGCAGGCCGGCGGCGAGGTTGCGGAGGATCGCGCGGCGCGCCGCACCGGCGGGGGGGCGCAGGAAGAGCGCCGCCGAGACGGACACGAAGTGCGCGAGGAAGAAGATCAGCCCGTATTGCTTGGCCCAGTAAGCGAGCCCGGCGTACAGGCCGCATGCTGCGCCCCGGGTCCAGCGCGAGGCGTAGCCCGGGTTCATCAGCGCGGCCAGGTAGAGCAGGAGGGCGGTCGCGAGCAGGAGGTCCGGCGACAGGTCCAGGTAGCCGTAGTACAGCACGATCGGCGCCGCCAGGAGCAGCGCCAGGGCGCGCACGGCATCGGATTCGACGACCGGGCGGAGGAGCCGCTGCACGGCGGCGAGGGTGAGCAGGCCGAGGCCGAAGTTCAGGAGCTTGCCGGCCAGCAGGCCGGGTATTCCCAGGGCGAGCAGGGGCGCGAGGAGCCAGGAGAGCAGCGGGCCCCAGTAGGCGTTGATGGTGTCCCGGAACTCGCCCCGCGCGTATTTTCCCGCGATGGAGAGGTAGGCCACGCCGTCGGGATTGATCTGGTCGCGGTAGGGGAGCAGCAGGAGCAGTCCCGCCAAAACGTACAAAGCGAGGGCCGGCAACCAGGATTTGGTTTTCATGCCCGTCAGAGGCCGAGGGCGCCCCGCTTGACCATGTCGGCCACCTTCTGGCCGGTCTGGATGTTCTGCTCCATGTTCTGGTACACCCACTCGGCGTACCGGCCCCAGCAATACACCCGGTTCCGCGCGTAAAACTCGCGGATCGCCTGCGAGGCCGGGGCGCGGTCCTTGTCGTAGATGGCGTAGGCGTACGGCATGGTCATGACGTGCGTGAAGAGGATGCGGTCGTCCTTGCGCAACACGTTCATCCGCGTCAGGTCGCCGATCACCCGCTCCTCGATCGTGGCGCGGTCCACGGGCGACTCGCGGGAGGAACCGACCTCCGCCGACGCCGCGGTCTTGCCGGACGGCGCCATGAGCGGCGCGTAGGCGGAGTAGAAGGCCAGCTTGTGGAAAATGTACTGCTGTTCGGGCACGTAGAACCGGTGCTTCTCCGTCAGCGAGGGGCGGTCCACCGCCACGTTGACCACGTAGAGCGAGTTCCAGCGCAGCTTCGCCGCCGCGGCCCGGATGTCGGCGGGGAGATCCTTCGTCGCTTTCAGCAGCACGGGCAGGGGCAGCGTGGACACCGCCTGCTCGAAACCGACCGTCTGACGGCTGTTTACTTCGAACGTCCGCGCCCGCAGGTCCAGCCCGGTGATCTCGGCGTTAAGGCGGACCGGCCGGATGTGCGGCAGGAACCCGTCGCAGACGGCCTGGACGCCGCCGCGCTTGGGGTAGATGAACGTGGCGTTCTGGCCGATGCATTTCTCCGCCTGTTTCAGCGAGCCGTCGAGCACTTGGGCGAAGGACGGCCGCGGCACGAACTTGCCCATCCAGTCCAGGTTGAGCTGGTCGAGCGGCACGCGCCAGTGCTTGTTGTTGAACGGGATCATGAAGTGCTTCGCCATGCCCTCGCCGAAGGTCCGGTGGATGAAATCGAGGAAATGGGCGGGCACCGTTTCGCCCTCGCGCGCCTCGCGCAGCTTGGCCTCGAAGAGGCCCAGCAGGCATTCCTTCACCACGTCCACGGGCAACCCGTACAGGTTGGCCTGGAACGGGTAGCGCGTGAAGACGCCGTAGAGGTAGATCCAGGCCTCGCGGTCGGCCTCGGTCAGGTTGTCGCCGAGGAGCTTGCCCGCGAGCTGCCGGACATAGTCGGTCTTCGGGTAGAAGATGTGGCCGGCGGAATCGAAGTAAAAGCCGTCCTTCTGTTCGGTCCGGCAGTTGCCGCCGACGTAGGACTCCTTTTCGAAGATCTCGTATTCCGCGTCGCCGAGGTGATAGGCCGTGCTCAAGCCCGTCAGCCCGGCGCCCAGGATGCACAGGGGTGAGAAGTCGTTTTTCATGCGGGCGATAAGGTATAGGCCGGGTTTCGGCCCGTCAAACCTTTGTTCCGCCCGGGTCCGGGCAGCTTCCGTCGAGCCGGCGGAAGAGGGCGTCCAGCCCTTTCAGCCGTCCGGCGCGGCCGACGGCGGCGAGGGACAGCAGCAGGACCGGGGCGATGTGCAGGACGTAGCGCCCCATGCCGTGCTTCATGAAGGCGCGCCACCCGCCGAAGGCGTCCTCCGGCAGGACCAGGATCGGCAGCCACAGGTGGACAAGTCCCGCGGCGAGGACCGTCAGCATGAAGACGTAGGCGGCGCGTGTCCGGCGCCGGAGCGCGAGGAAGAGAAAAAGGACGAAGGCCAGCGCGGGCAGGCGGTAGGCGTCTTTCATCACCTGCCACGAGTAGGCGACCACCCGTCCGATCCGGTCGAAATGCAGCGTGTTCGCGAGATGGCCGGACGACTGCATGTCCACGCCGCGCAGTTGGAGGTAGATCGGCCACGGGGCCGCCACGATCGCGAAGCCGGCCAGCCAGGCGAGCAGGGGTCGCCAAAACGGTGTCCGCTCCTCCTTCGGGCGCAGCAGGGCGGCGAGGAAGAGGCCGCCCCCGACGCCGCCGGCGAGCACCAGGCCCTCGGTCTTCGTCCACGCGCCCAGGCCCGCGAACACGCCGGACAGCGCGGCGGCCGCGGCGGGCCCGCCGTCCAGCCAGGCGAGGCCGGTTAACAAGGACGCCAGGTGCAGGGCGGCGAGCGGCAGGTCGCAGTAGAACCGGTCCGCCTGGTTGAGCAGTTCCGGCGCGCCGAACAGCAGCAGCACGGCCATCGGCAGGCCCCACCAGGGCTTGCCCGAGAGCTGCCGCGCGGCGCCGGCCATGACTCCGACCGTCGAAAACAGGAAGAGCAGGGGGATGACGTGCGCGACCGTCTCGCGCGGCTCGACCTGGTACCCGAGGAACGAGGCGGTGAGGAAGGGGATGTGATTCGGGAAGAGCATGAACGGCCACTCGCCCTGGAACGGCCGGTCGTGGACCGCGGTGGACAGGGCCTTGAACGCCCAGTTGTGCAGTTCGTCGAAGCGCAGGGCGGGCGTCGTGATCGAGCTCAAGGCCGTACTGGCGAGGATCAATGCCAGCACGCCGGCCATCAGCCAAACGCCCGGCCGAAGACGTTGCAGGATTCCTGGGGCCCGGCGGCCTTCGACGGCGTCGCGGGAGCTCCGCCCTCCACTTGGAGGGTCGAGCTCCTGCGAGACCGACTCGCGGCGCGGCCGCTGTATCCCGACCGCTGTGGCGAGTAAAAGCGTTTGGACGATCGGCAGCCCCGGCAGGAGCCGGCCGCCCAGCAGGAAAACGAGGAACAGGCCCAGGGAGGTCAGGCCCGAGCCCAGCAGCCAGCCCAGCGAGGCGGTCAGCCACCAGGCCCGGTCGCGTCCCCAGCGGCGAACGAGCAGGATGCCCGTGGCCCAGGTAACCGCGAGGCCGGCGATGGCGCCGAGGTCATTCAAAGGAGTCGCCCTCCACCTTGAAGACCCGCATCAGGCCCGGGGGATCGCTCCAGACCGGCTGCCAGCCGGCCGGGAGTTCCAACTGCCCGACGTCGCCCGACATCTCCGCGAGAATCCACGCCGGCCGCAGCTCCGTGAAAATATCGGGCACCCGCTTGAGGTCGCGGCTTCCGTAGACGTAATGCCAGCGGGCCTCTCGCGGGAGGGTGTAATAGCGCAGGCGGATGCCGCGGCTCATCGAGCCGACGTAGAGCAGGGGCTCGTCGCGGGGCACGTTCTCGTTGACCCAGCGGATGGCGGGGAACGCGCCCTTCAGCTCCTTCGCGCGCGCGGGCGGGATGCGGTACTCCAGGTCGCGCAGTTGCGGGAGGGTTTCGCGGATGATCTCGACGTGACGCCGGAAGACCGCCGGGGACGACCGCAGGAACCAGGCGAGCACGAGGGCGGCCAGGATCTCCGGCAGGCACCGGGAACACCACGCGCGCCCGCGATTTGTAAGCATGCCCTGCATGGAAAGGGTGGGGGAAAGGTTGGCATGAGCGCGGGTTCTGTGCAATGTCGAATCGCCGGGCAAAAACGCTTGCCCCTTTTCCGCGACCCGCCGCATAGTGAAGCCATTCCATGAAAACGTGGAAGGCCATGGTGCTTGGAGCCTCGTTCTTCTGGCCGGAAGCGCCGGCCGCGGCCCGGACCGGCGAGTTCGCGGTCATCCAGGTGACGGGGCTGGGCGCCTCCTCGCAGGTGGTCCGGCTCGAGTTCTGGGCGCCGACCGGCCGGTACGGTCACGTCGAATGCGCGGGCGCGGATTTCGATTGGCGGCCCGCGCAGGATTTCGTGTCGCCCGCGTCCGGCAGCAATGTCGTCACGGTGACGGTATCGAACAGGGCGCCCGCCTTTTTCCGCGTGTTCGTCAGCCCCGTTCCGGGCCTGAAATTCGTGCAGGTTCCCCCCGGGGCCTTTTCGATGGGCGATCCGTACGCCGAGGGCTCGTCCGACGAGTTGCCCGTGCACACGGTCAATGTGGGCCGCTTCTACATCTCGCAGACCGAGGTGACGGTAGAGCAGTACACGCGCTATCTCAACGACGCCCGGGCCGCCGGGCTGATCGAGCGGGTGACGCTGGAGAGTGACGACGACGTGCCCGGCGGCACGCCGTTCTACGGCGACATATACGCCGTGCGGGCCTCGTCGGGCGGGTACCGTCCGCTCTACTGTGTCTACAACACGTCCGACCCGCCGGACGACACGAACTTCCGCATCTACTGGACCGGCAGCCAGTTCGCCTATCACAGCACCTGGCGAACGCACCCGGCGCCGCTGATGAGCTGGTACGGCGCGCGCGCGTTCTGCCAGTTCTACGGCGGCGACCTGGCGACCGAGGCCGAGTGGGAGAAGGCCGCGCGGGCCGGGCGCGCCGGCGATCATTACCCGTGGGCGAGCATCGGCGGGGATTTCACCGCCCACATCAGCGCCAACCGCGCCAACTATTGGAACAGCGGCGACGCCTGGGAGTACGACTATCCGCAAACCACGCCGGTGATGTACTACGCCGCGTGGTCCAACGCATACGGCCTCTTCGACATGGCCGGGAACGCCTACGAGTGGGTGCGCGACTGGTACGACGCCGATTACTACCAGGACTGCTTCAACCAGGGGACGGTGACGAACCCGGCCGGGCCGGGTTCGGGGACGTACAAGACCCTGCGCGGCGGCAGCTATTACGATCCGCCGGACGACGCGGAGGAAGAGCTCTACCAGTGGAAGCTTCGCACCGCGAACCGGCTCGAGACCGAGCCGCCGGAGGATATCCATTTCAACATCGGCATCCGGATGGTTCTGCATCCCGATCCATAAGTGGGCAAATGCCGCCTTGCGCCGGCCGGGGCGCCGGGCTACCCTGCCCGCCATGCGCTGGCTGAACAGAGCGGTCGCCGTCCTGCTCGGGCTCCTGGTCGCGGGCGCCGCGCTCTGGGGCCTGACGCTCCTCTGGCGCCGGGTTCGCGGCCTGGAGACCTATACCAACTCCGTCGGCATGGTCATGGTCCGCTTGCCGGCGGGCGAATTCATGCAGGGATCGACGCCCGAGGATCGCGAGTGGGGGCTGCGGCATGGGGCGCAAACTGGCTGGGTTCGCAACGAGCTCGATCTGCGCGCGGCGGTCATCGAGCGGCCCTTCTGGATCGGCCGGACGGAGGTGACGCTCAAGCAGTTCCGGGCCTTCGTGGAGGACACGGGATACCGGACCTATGCTGAAAACGGCGCGCTGCCCCTGACCTGGAACTCGGCCAGCAACACGTGGGTCAAGGAGGAGGGCCGTTCGTGGCGCGATCCGGGGCTGCCCCAGGCCGACGACTCGCCGGTCACCTGCATCGCCTGGCCGGACGCGAAGGCGTTCTGCCAGTGGCTGACCCGCAAGGAGCGGAACGGCAAGCTGATCCACAAGGACCAGGCCTACCGGCTTCCGAGCGAGAAGGAGTGGGAGTACGCCTGCCGCGCCGGGGCCCGGACGCGCTTCGCGTGGGGCGACGACGCCAAGGACGCGCGGCACTATGCCAATATCGTGGATCACACGCCGCTGCCGGACGGCAGCCGCTGGGGCATCGAGCACGCGCCGTGGGAGGACGGCTTCGCCCTCGTCGCGCCCGTGGCGCGGTTCAAGCCGAATCGCTTCGGCCTCTACGACATGCACGGCAACCTCTGGGAATGGTGCGAGAACGACGCGTTCAAGCTGATCTCGAAAACCACGGAGGACGGCCGCCCGATCACGCCCCGCAAGGTCCTGCGCGGCGGCTCGTGGGATAACAGCGCGGGCAACCTGCGCTGCGCCGTCCGCCGGGACGCCCTGCCCGATTTTTCCAGCGCCACGACCGGTTTCCGCGTGGCGCTGGTCCGGGAGGAGAAGCCCGGCCGGTGAAGCGGCGCGTGTTTTTTGGCCTTGTTTGTGGCGTTTTTTCCCGGCAAAGTGCGCAGCCATGAAAATTCCAGTCATCATGGGCGCGGCGCTGCTGGCCGGCCTTTTGCCCGGTTGCCGGCGGCCGGACGACGGGCCCCATATCGTCGTGATCAACCGGACCGGCGCGGCCCTGATGGAAATCCGCGTGGCCACCGGCGCCGCGGGCGAGTGGGGAACCAACGCCCTGGTCACGGAGAACCTGCTTCCCGACCAGACCTCGATCGTGGCCCTGGCGGAGCGGACGCTCTCCGCGCCGTTCCGCCTGCTGGCCGTCGACGCGGACGGGCGCGAGATGATGTGGGCGGGGCTTTCGCTCACCAGCGGCGCGCCCTACGAGTTGACCACGGACCACCTGACCCCGGAGACGCCCGATGAGTAACGTGACCAAACCCTTCAGTCCCGATGAACTCTCGTCGTTCTGGGCCCACGAGGCCACGACGTACGAGTCCCAGTACCGCAGCGCCGACATCTACCCGATGCAGGCGATCCGCAACCAGTACATCCTGAACCTGATCGGGGACGAGCCGCGCGACCACGCGGACATCGGCTGCGGGCCCGCGTTCACGATCATCCCGCTGCTCCGGAAGGGGTGGAAAATTCGCGCCCTGGATATTTCCGAGGAAATGCTCAAGCGCGCGCGCCAGAACATCTCCGCCGCGGGGCTGGAGCCGGCGAAGGTGGACTTCGTCGTGGGCAACATCGAGGCGCTGCCGTACGGGGACGCCCAGTTCGACTCCGTCATCTGCGCGGGCGTGATCGAGTACCTGAAGGATGACGACAAGGCGTTGAAGGAGCTGAACCGCATCCTCAAGCCCGGCGGCACGCTCGTGATCACAGTGCGCAACAAGCTGTGCCTGTTCCGCCTGTGGGACGCCCTGCTGCCCGTGCGCAAAGGCGTGCGCGCGCTGTTGGCCCGGTTGGGCCTTTTTGGAGGCAAGGCGTACCTGC
>JAGNIJ010000054.1 GCA_018001225.1 Kiritimatiellia bacterium
TCCCGGGGCCGACGCCGCGCTGATCCGCGACGCCATCCTCCGCCGGCGCCTCCGGCCGATCGCCTACCTCCTGACGCACAGCCACGTGGACCACGTCAGCGCGCTCACCGAGTTGTGCCGGGACTTTCCCGCCCCCGTCGTAATGAGCGAGCCCGACGCGCGATGGGCCTTCACGTCCATCAACGAACTGCCGCCCTGCTACGCGGCCCCGGCGGCGCCCCCGGCACCGCCTATCCTCGTGGGCGAGGGCGACTGGCGGACCGAGGGGCCCTTCTCCTACCGGGTGATCGAAACGCCCGGCCACACGCCGGGCGGGATCTGCTTTCATCTGGCCGCGGACGGGGTCCTGTTCGCGGGTGACACGCTGTTCCAGGGAACGGTGGGCCGCACGGACCTGCCCGGCGGCGACGCCCGCGCGATGGCCCGCTCGGTCAAGCGGCTGGCGGAACTGCCGGATGAAACCCGGGTTTATCCCGGGCACGGCCCCGCCACGACGATCGGTATCGAGAAGCGCACCAACTTCTTCATGCGCCGGGCCGCGTCCTGACCCGGAATCCACGGCCGGGACGGCCGTGTCACTTTGATTCTTCCCGTGGCCCGGGCATCTCGCCCGGGGGCTCGGACGACTCCTCCCCGGCGACCGGCCGCCAAGCGCCGGAAAGGCCAAGGACAATGTCCTGCTCGTCGGTCCGGACCAGTTCAAAAACAAATTCCTGCACCTCGCGATCGCCGACGCGACCCTTGTCGATGTTCAGGTGGACGTGCGTCATGCGGCGATTGGGCAGCCGCACCGGGGTCACGGCGAGATCGATGCCATCCGCCGCGGCCCGCTCCTGGCCCTCCGCGTCCCACCACGCGATGCGCCCGTCCCGAACCTCCAACGCCACCTGCTCCAGCCATTCCATGCCGTCCCGCGGCGCGTCTCCCGCCGCGGGCTCCGCTTCTTCCTTCTTCTCGCCGGACCCCGGCGGCGGCGAGGCGGGCTCCGGCTCGGGTAGCTCGAACCCGCCCCACTGCGCGACCTGCGCGCCCAGCCGTTCGAGGGCGGCAGGTTCCCAGCGTCCGGACAGGCCCGGCGCGAAGGAGATCGCCCCGCCGCGTACGGTCACTTTTCGGAACAAGGGCCCCGGCCGGACCAGGTCGGAGAACGACCAGAGCAGAAGCACCTCGCGGGCGCGGAGGCCGGGCTGGCCGTTCTTCTCGCTGTCGCGGGTGGACAAGCCTTCCAGCCGCAGGTTCAGCGCAGCGGTGGCCTCCACCCGCTTGAGCGAGACGGGCAGGCCCAGGGCCCGTTCCAGGCGTTCCTCCACCGCGACGCGGAATCCCCGCGTCCGGCTGGCGATGAACAGGCCGAGGTACACGATGCCGGCCAGGCAGATCGCGACGCCCAGGACATGGGCCAGGCGCCCGGACGAGCCTGGGCGGCGCTCCTCGGTAATGCGATAGGCGGGATCCTTGCTGCGGCTCATGAGGGCTCCGTCAGGTCTTCGACAGTTCCGCCGCGCGCCGGCGCGCGGCCTGCATGGCTTCGATCCAGGCGTCCAGCACGCCCTTCTCCCGGAGAACGTTCAGCGCCGCCTCGGTGGTGCCGCCCTTCGAGGTCACCCGCGCCCGCAACTCGGCGGGCGGCAGGCCGGTTTCCTTCATCAGCCGCGCGGAGCCCTCCAGGGTGGCCGCGACCAGGTCGCGCGCCGTATCGGGCGCGAGCCCGAACCGGTCCGCGGCCTGCAGCATCGCCTCCGCGAGGAAGAACACGTAGGCCGGGCCGCTGCCGCTGACCGCGGTCACCGAGTCCATGTCGCGCTCGCTCACGCGCACCGCCAGGCCCACGGCTTCCATCAGCGCGCCGGCCAGCTTCAGGTCCTGTTCCGTCGCCCAGCGCCCGCCGCACAGGGCCGAGGCGCCGGCCCGCACGAGGGAGGGCGTGTTGGGCATCACGCGGACCACCCGCGTGCCCTCCCCCAATCCTTCCTCGAATCGGGAGGTCGGGATGCCCGCAGCGATGGTGATGACCAGGACCGACGCCGGGATCGCGCCGCGTAGTTCCTTGAGCACCTCGCCCATGGTCTGCGGCTTGACGGCCAGGACGATCACGTCCGCCTCGCGCGCGGCCTCGCGATTGGATTCCAGGCCGCGCACGCCGAACTGTTTCTCGAAATAGTCCCGCCGCTCCGCGCGCACGTCCGTCACGACGAGCCGGTCGGGCGGGCACAGGCCGCCGGCCAGGATGCCCTTCACGAGGGCCTCGGCCATGTTGCCCGCGCCGACGAAGACCATTTTCCGGATGCCGAGTTTCGAGCCGCTCATGGACGCTCCCTTTCCCCGAAAAGGGCCGTCCCCACGCGCACCCAGGTCGCGCCCTCTTCGATGGCGATCTCCAGGTCGTGGGTCATGCCCATGGACAATTCCTCCAGCGCGAAGCCCGTCTCCCCGCGCCAGCCGTCGCGCAGTTCCCGCAGCCGCCGGAACCACGGGCGGGCCTCCGCCGGGTCCTCGGTGAACGGCGGCATGGTCATCAGGCCGCGGACCTCCACGTGGTCGAGCTCGTTCGCGCGCGCCAGCACGGCGGGGACCTCCCCGGGCGACAGGCCGAACTTCGAGCGCTCGCCGGACACGTTGACCTCGAGGAGCACGGGCATGATCTTGCCCGCCTCGGCGCTCGCGCGGTCGATGGCCTCCAGCAGGCGCACGGAATCCACGGAATGAATGTAGTCGAAGAGCTGGGCCGCCGCGCCGGCCTTGTTGCGCTGGAGATGGCCGACCAAGTGCCACGACAGTTGGCCCGGGCACTGCGGGATTTTCGCTTGCGCCTCCTGCACCTTGCTCTCGCCGAAAACCGTGAGGCCGCACTCCACGGCCTCGCGGATGCGGTCGGGTCCATGCGTCTTGGACACGGCGATCAGCCGCACCCCGGCCGGGTCGCGGCCTACGCGCGCGCAGGCGGCCGCGATCCTTTCCATGACCGCGCGCAAGCGCTCTGAAAAGCCCGGCTCCATGCCCGTGATATACCCCTTTTTCCAATGTTTGGAAAAAAGATTCGCCGGGTTTTCCAATCATTGGAAAAACGTGGTACCGTCGCCGTAAACGGAAACGGGAGGGTCGCATGATCCGACAGGAAACGGTTTCGCTGGAGCAGGGCCGGGCGGAGGGCCACGTCTCGCCGATCGGGCCGGTCAACCTGGTCTGGGTGACCACGCCGAACGGGATGATCGGCTGCGGGGCATTCGACGTCACCGTGCTGGAGCGGTTCCAGTATCCGGCCGCCCGCATGAAGGGCGCGGCCGGCAAGGTCGTCGCCACGATCGAGGACCTGCTCGAGGGCGAAGTGCGCGAGGCCAACGCCTTCGCAAAAGCCAGGGGGATCGAGGCCGGCATGACCGGCCGCGCGGCGCTGGCGAAGCTGCTGGGCTGATTCAGCGCTCGAACGGGTCGCGCGCGACGGGCTGGCCGCAGTACATGCAGTAGGGCCGGCGCTTTTCCATCGGGCGGCTGCACTTCGGGCAGAGCGAGGGCGGCTCGGGGGCGACGCGGCCGTCCAGCTTGCCGTCGCGCCGGTCGATCTCGTGAATGCGCCGCAGCAGTTCCTCCTCGGGGAGGTCGAACCTTTCCGCGAGGAGGCCCCACAGCGCCTCCGTGATCATCAGCAATCGCTCGACCTCGGCCCGGAGCGCCTGGATTTCGACCCGGTCGCGGGCGGCCCCCGCGTCCGTCCGCGCCGCTACATGGTCCGGGTTCTGAAACACGGATCGGAAAAAATGGTCCGGCATACAGCTCTCCTTTCGGTGTCGTCCGCCCCGCTTTTAGCGCGATCCGGGCACGGGTTTCAAGACCGCGTACGTCGGAAGACCCATGGCACCGAAGCGGTCCAGGATATCGGAGGCCGGCGGATCCGACGGCAGTTCGGCCTGGTACTTCACCACGAGATAGTCCGCCAGGCGTGCGGCCACGGCGGGATCCTTGAACGTGGTTTTTTCCATGGCGAGGCAGTTCTTGCACCACGTCGCCCAGAAATCGAGGAACACGGGCCGGCCGGATTCCGCGGCTTCGTTCAGCGCGGCGGCGAGGCCTTCGGCCGAATCCACGGCGCGCACGTGGGCGGCGGCGGTTTCCGCCGGCGCGGGGGCCGCGGGCGGCCGGAATAGGCGATAGGCGGTGTGCGCGTAGTAGAGCGCGAGGAGAAGGATGAGCACGCCGAAGACGCCTTTCACGGCGTTCATCCAGCGGCCGGGCTTGGGCAGGAACGACAGGCCCGCGCCGGCCAGCGGCCAGGGCAAGGCCATGCCCAGGCCAAGGACAAAGGGCAGCAGCAGGCCCACGACATGCCCCCGCGCGTACAGGTCGCCCGCGAGCAGCAGCACGGAGATCAGCACCGGCGCGACGCAGGCGCCCGCCAGCAGCGCGGCCACGACGCCCATGACCAGGGCGGCCGCAAAGCTCCCCTTCTTCCCGGACGCTCCGCCCTGGAACCGGCTCAAGTCGATTTGGATGACGTCGAACATGGCCAGGGCCAGCACGACGAAGAGCGCCGCGATCGCCGCGTTGAACCACGGCGACGCGTTGAGCGCGCCGAACCGCGCGCCGGTGAGCACGACCGCCAACCCCAGGACGCCGTAGGCCAAGGCCATGCCCAGGCCGTAGACCCCGCCGAGCGCGAACCCGCGCCCGCGCGAACCCGCCTGCGCCCCCGCGCCGATGATGGCCAGGTTGACCGGGATCATCGGCAGCACACAGGGAGTCAGGTTGAGGGCCAGCCCCCCCGCGAGGATCAGCGCCAGGGTGGCGAACCAGCCCAGCTTTTTCCAGCGGGCCAGGTCGTCCGAACCGGAGCCCGCGCCGCGATCCGCCTGGTCCAGGAAGGCCAGGAACGCCTCCGGCTTAAGGTATCCGGCGGCCGTCCCCGCCGTTTTAAATCGATCGAGTGCGGCGGACCAGTCGGCCGGAACCGCGGCGGGATCCGCGACCTCGGCGGAGACCGGCGTCGCCGCGGCCTCGCGCGCGGACTCCACCTTGAGCATCCGTTTTTCCGGGAAATAGCACACCGCCGGGTCGCATCCCTGGAAGGCGACCTCGATCTCCAGCGACGGAACCGGGGAAGGCAGGATATACAACCGCTCATGGGGGCGGTCGAAAACATCCATCTCCTCGCCGCTGTGCTTGTCCAGCTTGCGGACCGGGAGCGGCGGCTCGACCGGGATCCATTCGACGCCGGGCGGCGCGCTCACGCGGATGGAATCCGCATAGAGGTAGTGGTCCGGCGGCTGGGAGAAACTCACGCGCACGCCGGGCCGGCCGTCGTGCTCCTCGAACCGCGCGCTCACCTCGAAGGGGCTTTCTGCCGCGGCGAGCGCCGGCAGGACGGACCACCCGCCGGCCAGGACCAGGAGAAGGAGGCGATGCATGGCGCCCTCCTATGGCGCCGGCGCTTTCGCCTCGGCCAGCAGCGCGGCGATATCCGCCCGCAACTGCGCGTCCGGAACCACGCCCTCGTAGCGCTGACGGACCTTGCCCTGGGCGTCGAGCAGGAACTTCGTGGGCACGGCGCGGATGCCGCCGTAAGCCGCCTGGGTATCGGGGCCGGCCAGGCCGACGGGATACGGGATCGAAAATTTCGCCACGGCTTGCGCGACGCGCTCGGCCGATTCCTGGTCCACGGTCATGCCGACGAGCACGAAGCCCTGGTCCTTGAGATCCTCGTACAGGCGGCCCAGGTCGGGTAATTCGGAGCGGCAGGGCGGGCACCAGGTGGCCCAGAAATCCAGCAGCACGACCTGGCCACGGAAGGCGTTCAAATCGATCGTCTCGCCGGGGGTCTTGAGCGAAGGGATGGAAAACGCCGAAGCGGCCGGGCCCGCGGGCAGGATCTCGGGCTGCACGGCTTCCTCGCGTCCGGGCGGCTTGCAACCCGACAAGGCCACGAGCACGATCCCGGCGCACACCCTTGCTGCGATTCCGATCTTCATGAGGTCTCCTTCCGTGTTGGCGGAAGCATACGGCATTGGCGCCGGGTTTCAAGGACTCGACCCGTCCCGCCCGTCGCGGCCGCGCCTGCCACCTAACAAATCATCTCACGGCCGTGACTCATTATGTTACACTTGCGAGGGGCCACGAAGCGCCCAAAAAAAGCGATTTGGGTCCAATTATCCTTCTTGCGCATTGTACGACGCATTCCTATAGTGCGCGTGGATTAACGCGCTTAGCAGGATCCTTGAGGGTGAACACGTGAAGAAAAGGACGCGCTGGGGCCCGCCGGGATGGCCTTGGGAAATGGAACTGCTGGCCTTGGTTTTCGTAATCACGGCCATCGTGGTGCCCTATTATCTACAGGCGCAGGCCCCCTCCTCCGCCCAACTTTCCCTGCTGGCGCAGGCGGAGCAGGCCCAGGCCTCGCAGCGCGGCAGTTGGAGCGACCTGCAGGACTTCATCTGGGCCGTGATCATCGTCGGCATCTACCTGGCCCACCTCGTGATCGCGAGTTCCAGCATCGACTACATGTCCACGCCGTTCACGCACCTGTTCTCGCCGCTGGTGTTCTCGCTGATCACCTACTACCGCCTCTATACCCTCGCCAAGGGTTCGCCGACCGCCACCCCCATCGTCAGCGGCGCGCCGCTGGAGATCGTTCTTTGGATCCTGGGCGTGCTGGTCATCACCTTCATGGTGGCCCGCATCCGCATGGCCCGCTACATGCTGAACTTCAAGCACGTGGACTGGGATGTCTCCACGCCCACCGTGTTCGACCGCACCTTCTGGGAACTGGCGGTCTACCTCCGGCCGCTGATCTACCCGCCGCGCGTCTACCGCGCCTGCCCCAGCGGCATCCTGATCGAGGGCTGGGTGTACGCCATGCCGATCCCCTTCGAGACCATCCATTCCGTGGACGCCGTGCAGGGCGCGGGCTTCCTGTCCTCGGGCTACTGCCTGGCCACCTCGGCGAAATCGCTGGTCCGCCTGCAGATCTCCGAGAAGGCCGAGCCCCTGCTGATCTCGCCGAGGGACCGCGCCGAGTTCGTGCGCTACTGCGAGCAGCGCCTGGGCACGACCCGCCAGATCAAGATCCAGGCCGACACGCGGCGCGGCACCTCCGCCGGCACGACCACCCGGGGTTGAACCGGCCGCCCGGATCCGCCATGAATTCGCCCGGCGCCAGCCGTCTGCAGGAAACGGCGCGCGAGATCGTCCGTATCCTCCGCGACGCCGGATTCTCCGCGTACTGGGCCGGCGGCTGCGTCCGCGACCGGCTGATGGGCCGCCCCGCCAAGGACGTGGACGTCGCCACCAGCGCGCGGCCCGAGCAGGTCCAGGGGCTCTTCCCGAAGACCCTAGAGATCGGCAAGGCCTTCGGCGTGATCCAGGTCCTCCGGGACGGGCTCGCGTTCGAGGTGGCCACGTTCCGGCACGACCTCCCCTACCGCGACGGGCGGCACCCCGAAGGCGTGGCCTTCTGCGACGCGGAGGAGGACGCCAAGCGCCGCGACTTCACCATCAACGGACTCTTCTATGACCCGATCGCGGACCGCGTGCTCGACTACGTCGGCGGGCAGGACGACCTGCGGCGGCGCCTCATCCGGGCGATCGGCGACCCGGAGGCGCGGTTCCGCGAGGACCACCTCCGGCTGCTGCGCGCGGCCCGGTTCGCCTCGGTGCTGGAGTTCGACATCGAGCCCGCGACCGCGGAGGCCGTCCGCCGGCTGGCGCCGCTCCTGGCGGACGTCAGCGCGGAGCGCGTCCAGCAGGAGCTGACGCGGCTCCTGGTCGAGTCCCCGCGCGCGGGCCGGGGTCTGGCCCTCCTGCGCGACCTCGGCCTGCTCGCCGTCGTGCTCCCGGAAGTCGAGCGGCTCGTCGGCCAGGAGCAGCCGCCGGCGTTCCACCCGGAGGGCGACGTGTTCACGCACACGGTCATGATGCTGGACGCGATGAGGGACACCACGCCGGAACTGGCGTGGTCGGTCCTGCTCCACGACATCGGCAAGCCGCTCACCGCGACGCCGACGATCGAGGCGGACGGGTCCACCCGCCTCCGGTTCAACGAGCACGACAGCGTCGGGGCGGACCTCGCCGAGCAGATTCTTCGGCGGCTCAAGATGCCGAACGATCTCGTGGAGGCCGTCCGGCGGGGCGTGGCGAACCACATGCATTTCATCAACGTCCCGCGGATGCGCCGCTCCAAGCTGCGGCAGATGGCCGGCGCGCCGACCTTCCCTATGGAACTCGAACTGCACCGGCTGGACTGCCTGGCCAGCCATAGCGACTTGAGCAACTACGACTTCATGCGGCGGTTCATGGAGGAGTTGAAAAACGAACCGGTCCTGCCCCCGCCGTGGGTTCGCGGCGGCGACATCCTCGCGCTCGGCGTCCCGCAGGGGCCGCGGGTCGGCTACTGGCACCGGAAGGCCTACGAGGCGCAACTGGAGAACCGCTTCCCGGACCGCGAGGCCCTGCTGGAATGGCTGCGGCAGGTCATCGCGAACGAAGACGGGATCAGCCCAGGTCAATCGTGAAGCGCATTCGGTCGGCGGGCAAGCCCGCGGGCCGGTAGCGCACCTCGCGCAGGGCGAGGAACCGCTCGATATCCGCCGCGGCCAGCAGGCCGGCGAGCCGGCCATTTTCGATCACGGGAAACAGCGGCTGGCGCATCCGGCCGAGTTCCCCGTAGACGCGCGCCAGCGGGGCGTCGGGGTGGAGGGCCAGGAAATGCCGGCGGACGGCGGCGCCGACCGGCGCCTCGTCGCCCAGGTCGCGGATCGCGGCCATCCAATCCCCGCGCGCCAGCAGGCCCACCAGCCGCCCGTCCGCCTCGACCGCGAAATCCTCCTGCCGGCGATGCAGGGCCAGCTCCCGGCATCGGCGCAACGGTTCGTCCGGATGGAGCACCACGGAATCGGCAAGCATGGCGTCCCGGACGCGCGCGTCCCGGAGCGCGGCGCGGACGCGCACGGTGTGTTCTTCGCGGCCGGCCCCCAGGAAAATGAACACGCCGATGACGGCGAGGAAGGGATTCAGGTACAGGCCCAGGGCGATGAAGGCGACCGCGAACACCTGCCCCACGACGGCCGCCCAGCGCGTCGCGCGGTCGCGGGGCAGCTTCCAGGCCAAGGCGCTGCGCAGGACCCGGCCGCCGTCCATCGGGAAGGCCGGGACCAGGTTGAACAGGGCCATGACCACGTTCGCCCGCATCAGGATATCCAGCCATTCCCGCGCGCCGAGCTCCGCGGGCGCCTCCGTCCAGGACGGGAACCCGCCGCGCAGCAGGGCCAGGCCCAGGAAGATCACCCCGTTCACGGCCGGCCCCGCGAGGGCGACGAGGAACTCGTGCAGGGGGCGCTCGGGGATCCTCCGCATGAGCGCCACGCCGCCGATCGGCAGCAGCGTGATCGCCTGCACCTGGCCGCCGAAGCGGATCGCGACCAGGCTGTGGCCCAGCTCGTGGAGAATGACGCACGCGAACAGGCCGGCGAGCAGCGCCAGCGCCCAGAGGCTGGACCGCCATCCGCTGCCGTCGTTCCCCCACCAGGCGAACCAGCCCGCGAGCAGGAAGAACGTCCAGTGAATACGGATCTCCACGCCCAGGAGGCGCCCGATGGAATACGAGCCCTTCACGGCCTCTTCGTCTCGGCCGGCGCCGCGCGCGGGCTGGACAGCAGCCGTATTTCCTCGCCGGGTCCGAGGTCGAGCGGCCGGTGCTTGCGCAGGTAGCGGGCGACCGCTGCGCGGCTGTCGATGTCGGTCAGCTCGAAGCGGGTGTTGCTCTTCGAGACCAGGCGGCGCACCAGCGGGTAGCGCCGGCCGCCGGAGGCGAGCACGTAGCTGTTGATCGCGACGCGATACCGCTTCCGCCCGTGCAGCTTGCTCCCGTCCGGGAGCCGCACGTGGCGCACCTGCCGGCCCGGCGGGGCGGCGGGATCGAGGTCATAGGATAGCCCGAATATGCCCTGGAACTGGGTGGTGCCGAGATGCTGCGCGTTCTCTTCGAGCACGGCCTTGAGTTCCGCGGCGGTCAGGGAAAGCAGGCCGACACGGTTCTCGTACGGGACCAGGCGCCACAGGTCGCCGCCCGTGATCGGGCCCGCCGGGAGGGTTCCCTCCTCAAGGATGCCGTGGAGCACGATCTCCGCCCCGGACTCCTCCGCGATCGCCCGCGCGAGCAATTGCTGGACCGGCGACTGGCCCGGCGGCTTCACGGAGGCCACCAGGTCGCGCGCGGAGCGCCCGACGACCTTGCCCCGCTGCGCGGCGGTCCGATCCAGGCCGGCCTGCACCTCGGCCTGCAGCTCGGCGCAGGGCTCGACGTCGGGCCCGACGGGGAGCAGCTTCGACTCGACGCGGACGACGGCCCCTCGCACGGTGTCGTACACGAGGTCCACGCGGCCCAGGCCGGTGGCATAATAGCCCGCCTGCGCGTACCACACGTCGCGGATCCGGATGCCCGGCACGACCTGGTGCGTGTGCCCGCCGAGGATCATATCGAACTCCGGGAACGCCGCGGCGATGGCTTCCAGTTCGTTGGCCTCGTCGTCGGCAAACGGGCGCACGCCCTGGTGCAGCAGCAGGATGAGGATCTCGACCCCGGCCTCGCGGATCTCCGGCAACAGCCGCCGGAGCGCGGGGACGGACCGCTCGAACTCCAGGGGACCGAGGAACTCGGGAAGGAACCAGCCGGGGATGCCCGGCGTCGTCAGCCCCACGAAGGCCACCCGGATGCCGTCCACCTCGCGGATCAGGTAGGGATGGACCGCGCCCGCGGGATTCGGGACGCCCGGACGCGACCGGATGTTGGCGCCCAGCGCCGGGCTCGGGGCCGATTCGAGGATCTTCTGGAAGGACGCCAACCCCCAATCGAAATCGTGGTTGCCGACCACCCAGGCGTCGTAGCGCAGCCAGGCGACAGCCTGGCGGACGATCGCCGCCTTCGTGACGAAACTTTCCGGGCTGCCGATCCAGAGGTCGCCGCAATCCACGAGGAGCGCGCCGGGCGTCTCGGCCCGGATGTTACGAATCAGGGTCGCGCAGCGCAGGAGGCCGCCGACGTTGTCGCGGCCTTCGTAATCGCGGGTGGACTCGATGAATCCGTGCACATCGGTCGTGTGCAGGATCGTCACGGGGATTTCGCGGGAGGAGGCGGTCGCGGCCGCCAGGACCAGCAGAGCGCCCGCGATCCGCGCCAGGCCCCGTGCCGGGATGGACGGCCTTCTCTTCACGCCCGCCTCAAGCGGTCTGCTCTTCCTTGTCCGGATCGGCCGCCGGGGCCGCCGGCGGGGTCTCCTCCACGGACAGCCTCGCGGCCACGAAGGACCGCGTGATCCGCAGCCGCCGTGCGCCCGGCTTCTGCGGGATCTCGTACATCGCGTCGAGCATGACGCGCTCGAGCAGGGCGCGCAGGCCGCGGGCGCCCATCCCGCGGGCGCTCGCGCGGCGGGCCAGCTCGCGCAGGGCCGCGTCGCTGAACGTCAGTTCCACGCCCTCCATGGCCATGAGCTTCATGTACTGCCGCACCATGGCGTTGCGCGGCTCGGTGAGGATCCGCACCAGGTCGTCCTCCGTCAGCGGCTTGAGCGCGGAGACCACCGGCAGGCGCCCGACGAACTCGGGGATCAGGCCGAAATGCACCAGGTCCTCCGGCTCCACGTGCCGGAGCAGCGCGCCGCGCCCGGCGGACGCCGTCGCGGGCGCGCCGAACCCGATCGCACCCTTCCCCACCCGGCGCCGCACGATCTCCTCCAGCCCGACGAACGCCCCCCCGCAGATAAAGAGGATGTGCTCGGTGTTGATCTTGATGTATTCCTGCTGCGGGTGCTTCCGTCCGCCCTGCGGCGGCACGTTGGCCACGGTCCCTTCCAGGATCTTGAGCAAGGCCTGCTGCACGCCCTCGCCGGACACGTCGCGGGTGATGGACACGTTCTCCATGCGGCGCGCGATCTTGTCGATCTCGTCGATGTACACGATGCCCATGCTGGCGCGCTCGATGTTCTGGTCCGCCGCCTGGATGAGCCGCAGCAGGACATTCTCGACGTCCTCGCCGACGTAGCCGGCCTCGGTCAGCGTCGTGGCGTCGGAGATGCTGAACGGCACGTCCAGCAGGCGGGCCAGCGTCTTGGCCAGCAGGGTCTTGCCGGAGCCCGTCGGCCCGATGAGCAGGATGTTGCTCTTCTCCAGCTCCACGTCCGCGTGTTCGGGGGCGGCCCAGTCCTCGCGGACGTCCCGCAGGCGCTTGTAGTGGTTGTGGACGGCCACGGAGAGCACCTTCTTGGCGTGCTCCTGGCCGACCACGTATTCGTCCAACGCGGCCTTGATCTCGTGCGGGCGCGGGACCTTGAAGCCCGCCCTCGCGGGCTTGGCCGGCTCCTTCGCGGGCCCCCGCTCGATCATCGAGTGGCAAAGCTGCACGCACTGGTCGCAGATATGGACCTGCGGCCCGGCGATGAGCTGCCGCACCTCGGAAGCCGGGCGGCCGCAGAACGAACAGCGCTTGTTTTCCGGCTTCGCGGCCATGGCTCACCCCCCTTTCGCGGCGCCCTTCTTCCCCGTGACGACCTCGTCGACCAGCCCGTAGGCCTTCGCCTCCTCGGCGGCCATGAAGAAATCGCGGTCCGTGTCCTTCGAGATCACTTCGAGCGATTTGCCCGTGTGGCGCGAAAGAATCTCGTTGAGCCGGTCGCGCAGCCGCAGGATCTCCTTGGCCTGGATGCTGATGTCCGACGCCTGCCCCTCCACCCCGCCCCACGGCTGGTGGATCATGATCCGCGCGTTCGGCAGGGCGAACCGCCGGCCCGCCGAACCCGCCGCCAGCAGGACCGCCGCCATGCTCGCCGCCTGCCCGACGCAATAGGTGGTCACCGGGCACTTGAGAAACTGCATCGTGTCGTACAGGGCCAGGCCCGCCGTCACCGAGCCGCCCGGCGAATTGATGTAGAGGTTGATGTCCTTCTCGGCGTCCTCGCTCTGGAGGAACAGCATCTGCGCGATCACCAGGTTGCTGATCTCGTCGCTGATCGCCGTGCCGATGAAGATGATCCGGTCCTTCAGGAGGCGCGAGAAGATGTCGTACGCGCGCTCGCCGCGCCCCGTCTGCTCGACCACCATCGGAATGAGAACCTGCGCTCGCTCGGTCATAATGCCTCCCCGTTCCGCGCCCCGGGCCCCGGTAGGGCAGCCTGGCCCAGGCCGCCGCGGCGCGCCGGGCCGACGCGCCCTACCAACCATAGATACTATTCCTCTTTCACCTGCGCCTGCGCCAGCAGGAAATCCAGCACCTTGTTAAGCCGCACTTCGAAGCGAATATCGCCCAGGCTGTCCTTCTTTTCCAGTTCGGCCCGGATCGCCTCCGGCGTCGAGCGATAGCGCCGGGCCAACTCGGCCAGGCGGCCGGCGAGGTCCTCCTCGGTGGCCTCGACCTTCTCCTGATCGGCGATCCGGTGGAGGATGTAGCGCAGCTTCACGCGGTCCTGCGCGGTCCGGGCCGCGGTCTGGAAGACCTCGTCCTTCTTCTCCTCGATGGTCTCCTGCGGCACGCCGCGGGCGCGGCTGGACGCCACGATGTCGTAGACGGCATCGCGCGTTTCCCGGTCCACCACGGAGGCGGGCAGGTCCAGCGCGGTCTTCTCCAGCAGGTACTTCACGATCTCCCCGCGCAGCCGCGCGTGCTCCTGCTGCCCCTGCGCGGCGGCCAGGTCCTTGCGGATCTGGTCCCGCAGCGCCGCCTCGGACTCCATGCCCATCTTCTTGAAAAACTCCGCGTCCATCGCGGGCAGCTTCTTCTCGCGCACGCCCTTGACGGTGATGAAGTAGTCGGCCTTCCTGCCCGCCAGCGCCTTCTCGAAGTAGTCCGCGGGGAAGTCGACGGCCAGTTGCTTGCGCTCGCCGGCGGACATCCCGACCAGCGCCGTGCCGAGGCCCGGGATGATCGACTCCGGCTGGGCCGGGATCAGCTGGTCCGTGACCTTGCCCAGCATCTCCATCTTCGGCGCCAGCTCCGCGACCGGCTTGCCGTCGGCCACGCCCTCGTAGTCCGTCATCGCCAGGTCGCCCGTCTGCACCGCGCGGCCGGTCACTTCCTCCCACGTCGCCGCGCGGTCGAGGATGTCCTTCACCACCTCGTCCACGGCGGCGTCGGTGACATCCTGCTTCTTCTTCTGGAGCGGGATTTCCTTGTAGACCGGCAGCGCGAAGTCCGGCGATACGTCGAGGGTCATCTTGAAGGTCATCGGCGCCCCGGCGACGTACGAGACGTCCTCCACGGCCAGGACCTCGACCACGTGCAGGCTGTGCTGCTTCACGGCCTCGCGGTAGCCTTCGGGCACCAGGCGGTCCTTAACCTCTTTTTGAATGTCCTGCGCGAACCGCTTGCCGACGACCTCGCGCGGCGCGCGGCCGGGCCGGAAGCCGGGAATCTTCGCCTCGCGGGCGAACTCGCCGAGCACCTCTTCATACGTGGCGTTGACCTGTTCCGCGGGCACTTCGACGCGGACGGACTTGCGGCAGGGACCGATGTCTTCGATTTGGATGTTCATAGTTTAACAGGTAGGGGCGCCGCTCGCCGGCGCCCGCGGGCGTCGCTATCGACGCCCCTACGATTCACCGTTCATTCTCCTTTAAGCACCTTCGTAATCGCCGGCACCACTTCCGTCAGGTCGCCGACGATGGCGTAGTCGGCCACGTCGAAGATCGGCGCGTTGGGATCCTTGTTGATCGCCACGATGGTGTCGGAAGAGCTCATGCCGACCAGGTGCTGGATCGCGCCGGAGATGCCGCAGGCGATGTAGAGCTTCGGGCACACGGTCTTGCCGGTCTGGCCGACCTGGTGGAACGACGAGATCCAGCCCGCGTCCACCGCGCCGCGGCTCGCGCCGACGGCCGCGCCCAGTTCCTTCGCCAGCTCGAAGAGCAGCTTGAAGTTATCCGGCCCGCCCAGCCCGCGGCCGCCGGACACGATGATGTCCGCCTCGGCCACGTTGATCTCGTTGGTCATCTCGCGGATGACCTCGACGACCTTCGACCGGCCGGCCTTGATGTCCATGACCTCCTCGATCAGCGCGCCTTTCCGCTGCGGGTCGGGGGCGCCGGCCTTGAAGACCTTGTGGCGCACCGTCGCCATCTGCGGCCGGTGGTTCGGGCAGATGATCGTGGCCATGATGTTGCCGCCGAAGGCCGGCCGGGTCTGGAGCAACAGGTTATCCTTCGGGTCGATCTCGAGGCCCGTGCAGTCCGCCGTCAGCCCGGTCTTCACCCGGATCGCGACGCGCGGGATGAACGTACGGCCGATGCTCGTGCCGCCGGCGAGGACGACCTCCGGCTTGTGCTTCTTCACCAGGTCCGCGAAAACGTCCGCGTAGGCGTCCGAGTCGAAACCGGCCAGCGCGGGATGGTCCGCCAGGATCACCTTGTCCGCGCCGCGCGCGAACAGACCGTCGACCTGGCCCTTCATGTCGTGGCCCAGCAGGACGCCGACCAGCTCGGTCTTGCGCTGATCGGCGAGCTCGCGGCCCTTGGCCAGCAGTTCGAACGACACGCCCTCGATGTGCCCGACGCGCTGCTCGACGTAGACCCAGATGCCCTTGTACGCGTCGAGCGGCCGGTCCGCCGGCGCGGCGGCCTCGGGCTTGTCGAGTTTCATGGCGTCGAACTTGCACGTCGGCACGCACGCCCCGCACAGCGTGCAGGAGACCTCGACCTTGACGATGCGTTTGAACTTGCTCGGCGGCAGGCCGAGCTTGTCCCGCATCTCCAGCGTCAGCGCGCCGAACGGGCAGGCCTTCAGGCAGATCCCGCAGCCCGTGCATTTGTCCTGGATGATTTCAAGCGCCATATGTAGTGCTCCATCGCATTCCGGCGCCGTCCCTATCCTTGAGGCCCGGCCCGTTTCGATCTTTCCATGTATCAGGCCGGGAGCCGGAAGTCGAGTCCATCCGCCGGAAACGAGATCCCCCGGGGAATCCTCACAGCAAGGCCTTGAACTGTTCCGGCGTCAACCCGCGGTCCTGGCGATGTAGCCCATGGTGACGGCATGCATCGGATTGTGGCGGGGGATGGTGACGATGCACGTCCCGTTGCTCATCACGATGTGCTTGCCCTGCCGAATGGTTTTGAACCCGATCTTCTGCAAGGCGCGGACGGCCGCCTGATGATTCACCCTGGGAATGACGGGCATGGTCAGGCCATAATGGTTCGTGCACGATCCGGCCCGCGAACTCGGGTCATAGAAGGTCATAGAAGGGGTCAGAGATAGAAGCAGATAGAAGGGGTCAGAGGATAGAAGGGGTCAGGCCTTGATTATAAGGATAGAAGGGGTCAGGCCTTGATTAGTGATTAAGAACAAGCCTTTTCCGCAATCGCTCATATCTCTTCCTTAACCTCCGCTCCTTCTCAAGTCGAACCGTCAATTCCGAGAGTCGGCGCGATATACCTGATCCGTCCAGCAACCCCAGATGGACCGCCACACCCCGTTGCGTCAAACCCGCTTCCTCCTTCATTAGCTTCATCGCCAACACGCGGGCATCCGAGACGCTCCTTCGTTTGGTCAGGCTCTCCTGATCCACTGCGTACTCTGCGCATACCACCTTAAAGACCTGATTTGCTGTCACTGGCGTTTCCACCCGCCGCATGGCCACATCCAGCGGCTGTTTCTGTCTCTCTGTCAATTCCCGATACAGCGATTCCGCCCACCGGCAGAAGGCTGCTCCTCCCACCGCCTTGCTCGATTGTTCCAGGGCCTCCTTCAGTTCATCATCATCTTGCGCCAATCCTGATTCCACATACGCCCGATAGTGCCCGGCTTGCCCTCCGCGTCCCTGTCCGACCAAATCGCCTAGCGGCCCGTAGTCCACCCACTTCGCCCGCCGCTCCATCCCGGCATACCCCCGGTAGCTGCTCCACCGATACGCCCGCAAGGCCTTCGTCTTCTCCTCCAGCGTCGCACTCTTCAGCCGGGCGAGCTTCACCGGATTCAGATGCACGTACCGCGTCAGGCGAAGCAGATACTCATCCCCCTCCACCAGTTTCGCTTTATACCGTCCGCCCAGAAGATGCCCGCTGCGTCGGTGCTTCCTATTGAAATACACCGTGTACGCTCCATTGAACTGCTGCATGAAAACCGCCAGATTGGCCCGTGGCGTCTCGACCAGCAGGTGATAGTGGTTGGTCATTAGCACGTAGGCGTATAGCCGCACATGGTGCGCCTCGATCTGCTCGGCCAGCGTCTCCAGAAACCGTTCGTGATCGCGGTCGCCGCGGAAGATCGCCCGGCGCTCGTTCCCCCGCGCCGTGACGTGGTAGATCGCCCCTTCGAACTGAACCCGCAATGCTCGCGCCATGCCCTTGCAATACAACAAGCACCACTCGCCGCGCAAGCCTTTAATCACTAATCAAGGCCTGACCCCCTACTTCTGACCCCCTACTTCCCCCCCTACTTCCTAGCAGACCCCCTACTTCCTCTGACCCCCTACTTCCTCCTAGGGCTCGATTGCATGGCTCGGGAACTACCTGCGACAGGGACTGACCAGGCTGATCCTCTCCAGCGCTTCGTCAATGAGCATATTGGCGGGGGCCGCGCTCCAGAGCTGGATGGGCGTGGATATCCCCATGGGTTCCGCCTGCCAGACTCCTTCGCCCGCCCTGGCGGGGGCGTATTTGAACACTTCGGACGTGGCAAGCGGGCCCAGTTTTACCAGGGCGGTTTTGGTTTTCAGCAGGATGGTCCGGACCCGTTCGACATCCTCCGGCGTTAGCCCGTTCCGGAGGTTTCCGTTCGGATCGATGCCCTGCCACACCAGGTTATGAACGCCATGGATCAGGGCGAACAGGGTCCAGGGCCAGGCGCCGCGTCCGTGATATTCATCCGGCCCGAATTTGACCCAAGCGTTCTTGCAAGGATCCTGCAAGGCCGGGATGTCCCTGGGGGCGTACACATTGTTGGTGATGGCCATGCCGCTGTCATCCTCCATGAACCCTAGGCCGAAGGGATAGGAGAGCATGAGGGGCCGGACGATCTTCCGGACCTGTTCTGCGGCGGGATTGCCGAACAACAGGAAAAACACGTCGTCGCAGTGCATGAGCGGCAGCGGCTGGCCCGCGGGGTCCAGAAGCAGGGCCGTGAACTCAAGGCCCTCCTTCACGGTTTCGGGCACACGATCGCTACGGAGAAAATCGGCGACGGTGACGCCGCTTTCCCTGCAGCGCAGCATGGCCTCCCGTTCGTGCAGGCCCCGGTCCCGATCGCCCCAGGTCACTTCGCCGTTCGCCAGTCCTTCCAGATATCGCTCCAGGTTCCGGCGAACTTCATCCACCGAGCGCCGGACGAGGAAATGCTCCCGCATCCGGTCCCAGTTCCACGCTTCCCTGGCGGCGACGAAACGGCCAGGTTCTTCCAGGTATTCGCGAAGGACGTCCAGGGCATGCGTTTTCGCCGCATCCAGAAGATCTGCTCCACGGCCCATGGCGCGGATTCGGGCGATCATCTCCCGTGTGGCGTCCACAGCCATGGGCACGAGATTGACGTTGATGTCCTCGGACCGGAAATGCCAGGGGAGGTTATACGTGTCGCGCCAATTGGCGGCGCCGGCAATGGATGACACCAGCATTGCACCGGTCTCCTTGAACTCGTCCGGGTGCGCCGCGACGATCTGTGCCGGAGCGAGATCGCGATGCCTCTCGCGCAGATCCTGCCACGCCCCGATATACGGCGCCGCGGCCTTCAGCAGGTAGTTCCCATTTCGCAGGAGCGTGATCAGGTTCGATTCCGTCCGGCCCAGGACCGGGTGATTTTCCTGTAGCCACCGGGATAAATCCCCGTCGCCGAGTTCCCTGAACCAGTGAGCCGCCGCGGGCGGGAACATGAACGTCTGGTCCAGCACATCCAGGAAGGGATGCTCCGGAACGGTTCCGTCCACGATGGTCCGCATGATGTGCCGGGCGCGCTCCAGGTTGCCGCGGTCGTATTCACGGAAGAAGCTCTCAATGGCATCCATGACGGCCCGGTCGTCGGTCCATTCATCCGTCACGTTGACGATGCCGTCCTCCGAAATTGCGTTCGCGACGCTCTGGATGCCGACACGCCTGGCCAGCGGAGACAGGACCGGCCACATGATGCGCAACGAGATGAGCGTATCGCGGCCAAAGTAGGACAGGAAATTCCAGGAGCCGGCGAGGAACTTTTCCCGGTACGACAGGAATTCAAAATGGCGGATCGCCTCGGCAAAATGCGGGTCTTTCTCCGCCAGGGCCCGGCCGCGATCGTTTACCAGCTCGATGAATGACACGGGCGTGAGCCGTTCAAAGTCGGTTGAGGCGCGGAGGACCAGGCGGAGCGGGGCGTTGTCGGACGGATTCTTCCGTGAAACGCGAAGACTGTCGCCGACCAGGCGGACATCCACGGCCTGTCCGCCGGTGAATTCCAGCCGGTAACGGTGCTTCCCATCCAGGGCCCGGCGAGTAAAGGTAATCCGGTTCGATGGAGCGTCCGCGACGGAGCCGATGATCCGCCCGCGATCAGCCAGGTCCAGCAAAGACATACCCAGGGCAAGTTCGATTTCCTTGATCCCGCCGGACCGGATCAGATTCTTCAATCGGTTCTCGTTGCGATTATCGGGGTCATCGCCGAACCTCGCGATCAGTGTATGGTGCAGGAGGATGGACGCAACCGGGATGGCAAGTTCCGGCGATGCGGAGACCAGGGCGAGCGAGACGCCGTTTTGACCGTCCGCTTCGGCGAAGGCGGCGGGAGCCTCCGCCAGGGTCCAGCCCGCCGGCTGGGCGGTCTCGAAGCACAAGGCGGCCTTGCCGGCCGGCATGGCCACCACCACGCGGCGGGAATGGTCGTCGACCGGGATTTGAATGTGCGCGGCCACCCGGGTCCGCCCATCCCGCACCAGGATGTTCTCGAAGGAGCCTTCCGTTTTTCTAAGAAACAGCGTGGGCATCGTTGTCTCATCCTTATTCGCCAGGCCATTCTACAGGGATTCGAGGCACGGGGATTCAAGCCAAGGGCCGCGGCGGCGGGGGCGTAGTACTGCAATCCCAGCCTCCTATCCCGCCATGGAACAACCGTCGCGGGAGCACTAGCGGCGGCCCGCCGCTTCGGCCCGGGCCCCGCTAAATGACTTTCTGCTCCTTCAGGCGGCTGACGATCTCCCGGGCGGCGACGCTTGGCTCGGTGCCGTCGATCCGCACGCCGGAACTCTTCTTGGGCGGGGTGAAGATCTTCACCACGCGCGTCGGCGAGCCCTTCAGACCGATCTCCTTCGGGTCCGCCTGCACGGCCTCCGCCGTCAGCACCTTGATCTCGGCCTTCTTCGCCCGCATGCGGCCCTTGAGCGAGGCCATTCGCGGGACGTTCATCTCCTTGACGGTGGTCAGCACGCACGGCAGCGGGGCCTCGATCTTCTCGTAGCCGTCCTCGAAGGTGCGCTCGATCAGGGCCTTGCCGTCCTTGACCTCCAGCTTGCGCACGTAGGTGATCACCGGCCACCCGAGGAACTCCGCGACGCCCGGCCCGACCTGCGCCGTGTCGCCGTCGATCGCCTGCTTGCCGCAGAAGACCAGGTCCACGGCGCCGAGCGTGCGGATGCCCTGGGCCAGGGCGTAGGAGGTCGCCCAGGTGTCCGAGCCGGCGAAGGCGCGGTCGCAGAGCAGGACGATGTCGTCCGCGCCGCGGGCCATGGACTCGCGCAGGGCCGTGTCGGCCTGCGGCGGGCCCATGCAGAGCACCGTGACCTTCGCCCCGCTCGTCTCCTTGAGGACGAGGGCCGCCTCGAGGGCGTTCTCGTCGAAGGGATTGATGATCGCCTCGACGCCCTCGCGGATCAGGGTGTTCGTCTCCGGGTTGATCTGCACCTTCGTGGTGCCCGGGACCTGCTTGATGCAAACGACGATGTGCATACGATCTCCTGCGCGGATGCCGACCGGCCCCGTTGATCAGGCCTTCCTGGACGCGTATTCCTTGATCAGCGCCGCGCCGATCACGTCGCGCTGGACCTGGTTGGTCCCCTCGTAGATCTGCAGGATCTTGGCGTCCCGCATCATCTTCTCGACGGGGTATTCCTTCATGTAGCCGTACCCGCCGAGGAGCTGGACGGCCCACGTGGTCACGTCCATGGCCACGTCCGTCGCGAAGAGCTTGATCATGGCCGAGTATTTCGAGATGTCCTTGGTGCTCTTGTCCGCCGTGCGGCAGACGGCGTAGAGCAGCGCGCGGGCGGCCTCGGTCTTCGTCGCCAGGTCCGCCAGCGTCCACTGGTAGCCCTGGTTCGCGATGATGGGCTTGCCGAACTGGACGCGCTGGCGCGCGTAGTTGATCACCTCGTCCAGCGCGCCCTGCGCCAGGCCCACGCCCTGCGCGGCGATGCCCGGCCGCGACACGTCGAAGGTCTTCATGGCGATGATGAAGCCCATGCCCTCGCGGCCGATGAGGTTCGCCGCCGGCACCTCGCAGTCCTCGAAGATCAGCTCCCGCGTCGCCGACGCGTGGATGCCCAGCTTGTTTTCCTTCTTGCCGAAGACGAAGCCCGGCATGCCCTTCTCGAGGATGAAGAACGACGCGCCGCGCGCGCCCTTGCTGCGGTCCGTGATGGCCATCACCGTGTAGGTGTCCGCCTCGCCGCCGTTGGTGATCCACTGCTTGGTGCCGTTGAGGATATACTTGTCGCCCTTCTTCACGGCCGTCGTCTGGATGCCGCCGGCGTCGCTGCCGGCGTTGGGCTCGGTCAGGGCGAAGGCGGCCAGCTTCTCGCCCTTGGCCAGCGGGGGCAGGTATTTTTTCTTCTGCTCGTCCGAGCCGCCGATGATGATCGGGTCCGCGCCGAGGGCGTTCGCGGCGTAGGAGACGGACACACCGATACAGACGCGGCTCAACTCCTCGATGGCGATGACGAAATCCAGCATGCTCTCCGCGCCGAACCCGCCGTATTCCTCGGGAATGTAGAGGCCCATCAGGTCCATCTTGCCCAGCTCGTTGAGCAGCTCGCGCGGGAAGATTTCCTTCTCATCCAGTTCGGCCCGAACGGGTTTCACCCGCTCCTCCGAGAACTCGCGCATGATGTTGCGAATCTCAAGCTGCTGTTCCGTCAGCCCATAGTCCATTTCCGCCATGGTGTCCTTCCTCCCCGCTCGGTTTTCGCGCCGGCGTTCCGGTCCCGGCCTATCCGGGCGGGCAAAGTAAATACGGTTCGGGGCCGGGAATCAAGAGGTTTCAGTGTTCGGTGTTCAGTGTTCGGGGAGGAGCCAGGAGGCCGCTTGGCGGCGCGCGGGACCGCGTGCCCTACCTTGCCGCGGCGATCATCCACACGAACGCGCCGAGGGTCGCGGCGGCACAGAGGCCGGCCAGGGCGTTCCAGAGCGGATCGAGCCGCTCGCGGCGGGCCCGTTCTCGCTCGACCAGGAAGCCGAGCAGCGCGCCGACCGCCAGGCCGCCGGCGTGCGCGATGTTGTCGGCGCGGACCACGAGGCCGAACAGGAAGCCGTACGCCGCCCAACGGAGGAAGAAATCGCGTTGCATCCGGCCGGCGAAGCCGCCGTAGAAATGGGCATAGCTCATGCCGAACCCGATCAGCCCGAAGAGCGCGCCCGAGGCGCCGGCGACGATCGAGACCGGGGCGCGGAACAGGACGTCCGCCAGTCCGCCGCCGATCAGCGAAAGGGTATAGACCACGAAGAAGCGCGCCCGGCCGACCTGCTCCTCCAGCACCGGGCCGACCTGCGAGAGGGCGATCATGTTGAACGCGATGTGCATCAGGCCGATGTGCAGGTAGCCGTACGTGATCAGCCGCCAGCCCTCGCCTTCCCGGAACAGGGCCGGGACCAGCGCGCCCATCTCGACCAGCATCCGCGTCCCGGGATTGAAGAGCGCGCCGAACCCGAAGAACAGGATCGCCGCCAGCATCACCAGCCCGTTGGCCGCGAGCAGCATGCCCGTGACGGGCACCCACGACGGCAGGACGAGGGCCAGGCGGCGCTTGATGTACTGCGACCGCCAGCCCGGTGCGGGGGCCTGGCAACGGGGGCAGACCTTCTCGTCACGGACGAGGATCGCCCCGCAGGTTTCGCAGAACTTGTACCGGGAAGCCGCGCGGTTTTCGGGCGCGGCGCGTTCCGCGCGGCGCTCTTCCCTCCGCTGCTGCCAGCGCAGGATCCGCCACTGCCAGCGCGTGCCGTCCATGCCCAGCCGGTCGAAGAAGTCCTTCCAGTTCACGCCCGGCACTAAAGCACAGAAACGCCCCCGCGCGGAAGGTTTTTCAACGGTGGCTGAAAAATGCTGTATAGTGGTGGTTCGAATACCCGATGACCTCATCATGAACCGCGGGCGCATATCACGGGCGTCAGCCGCCGGGATGGTCTTGACCGTCCTGCTTCAAGCCGCAACGGCGTGGAGCCCGGAGGGACACACGATCGTGGCGGACATCGCCGTTCGCCGCCTGACCCCGCGCGCCCGGGAGCAGGTGCGCGCCATCCTGGGCCGGCAGCAGCTCGGCGATTACGAGGTGGCCTGCTGGCCGGATATCATCCGGGGCGACAGGGAATACGAGAAGCTGTACCCCAAGAACAGCCGCTGGCACTACGTGGACTTCAACGTCTTCGACCCCGTCGAGGCCCTTCGCCTGCCGGAGGACGGACAGGATATCGTCAGCCAGATCCGGCGCTGGCACGAGGAACTGGGCCGGCCGGACCTGCCCCGCGACCGGCGGCAAGCCGCGTTGTGCTTCCTGGTCCACTTCGTCGGCGACGTGCACCAGCCTCTGCATTGCGCGTATCGGTATAACGACGCCGGCGCCAACTTCCTTCCCGTTCGATCTTTCCGGGGGGAGCATTTCACCGCGGACGATTCCACGGCCCTGGACTACCCGCTCAACCTGCACGGCGTCTGGGATGACGCCATGGTGCGCGAGATCATGGCCGGACGAGATCCGGACAGCGTGGCCCGGCAGTGGGACCGCGAGATCACTCCCGAAC